>JASEJQ010000046.1 GCA_030016635.1 Thermoanaerobacteraceae bacterium
AAGACAACTAGGAATAGCAGCATAAAGATATTTGCTTATTCGTAGGGAAGGTTCCTCCCGAAGTTACGCCTATGGAGATTATGTAAGACCTGCTTAAAATAACAACAGGCAGTGGTCAATGAAGTAGGAAGCTCCCCCCTCTTTAGGAGGGAGAGGGTTCACGCATGGGTGACCTGGGAGTGGTGCCAAGCTATGGAAGGCCCACTGTCACGTCAAAGGTGGAAAGTGTCATAGCGGATTTCTTTGGTTCAGAGGATGCTGTACTGGTGAGGGGTGCAGGTACAGGTGCTATAAGGTTTGCTCTTCAGGCTTTGTTAAAGCCCGGGGATAGGGTGCTTATACACGATGCACCTGTTTATTCCACGACAGCTACTACGATTGAATACATGGGCCTTGAGCTTATAAGGGCGGACATGAACGATACAGAGGCAGTTTTGGAGGCATTGTCAGAAGATATAAAGGCGGTGTATATACAGCACTCCAGACAGAAGAGCTCCGATAGGTATGATATGTATGAGCTGATCGAAGCTATAAGAGATGCCTCTAATGTTCCAATAATTACCGATGAGAACTATACGGTATTAAAGACCAGATATATAGGCACACAGGTAGGGGCAAATGCTTCATGCTTTTCATGCTTTAAGCTCTTGGGGCCTGAGGGTATAGGCTGCATAGTATGTGATAAAAATGTCGCTGATAGAATCAGGGAGATGAACTACTCAGGAGGCGGCCAGGTACAGGGGCATGAGGCTATGGAGGCACTTAGATCCATGATTTATGTCCCGGTGATGGTTGCTATACAGGCAGAAGAGATTAACAAGGTAGCTGATGCAATAAATTCGGGTATGATAGAGGGGGCAAAGGCGGCATATATCACCAATGCCCAGTCCAGGACTATCCTTGTGGAACTCTGTGAGCCTATCTCGGCTAAGGTTATAGAAGAGGCAGATAGTCTTGGTGCAGCAACGCACCCTGTGGGTGCAGAGTCCAGGTACGAGGCTACTCCTATGTTTTACAGGGCATCAGGTACCTTTATAAAAGATAACCCTGAAATAAAAGACTATATGATAAGGGTAAATCCCATGAGAGCTGGAAGTGAGACTGTTTTAAGGATATTGAAAGAGGCCATTGAGAAAGCCAGGTGATGACATGTTTTTAGAGGCAGTATTAAAGAGCAATCCAGCATTGATAGACGCAGCATATAAACTATATAAGGATGGAGATATTGGCCCTAACACATACTGTGTGGACCTAAGCATGATTAAGAGGAATGCCTCTCTCATTGCTCGGGAAGGGAAAGAGTACGGTATAGAGCTATACTTTATGACAAAACAGTTTGGACGAAATCCGGTTATTTCCCAGGCTATAGTTGAAAGCGGTATTGAAAAGGCCGTGGCTGTGGATATGGATGAGGCAAGGGTCTTGCATAGAAACGGTATTAAGATAGGCCATATGGGCCACCTGGTACAGATAGCGAAGAGGGATATAAAAGAGGCACTGGATATGAGGCCTGAGGTCATAACCTGTTTTAGTGCAGAGAAGGCTGCAGAGATAAATGAGGTGGCTGCTGAAATGGGCCTCATCCAGGATATACTCCTCAGGGTAATAGATAATGGAGACTATATATATCCAGGACAGGAGGGTGGTATAAGGCTTGAATGCTTAGAGGAGACGGTAGATAGCATAAGTAAGCTTGGCAATGTGAGGATTGTTGGTGTGACATCTTTTCCGTGTTTTCTATATAGTGAAGATAGCAGGGCTATTGAACCCACAACGAATGTTTATACGATTAAAAGAGCAGCAGAAATTTTGAGAGGCATGGGTATTGAGGTCAAGCAGATAAACGGCCCCAGTGCCACATGTGTTTCGTCCATACCCATTTTAAAGAAGATGGGGATGACCCATGGGGAGCCTGGCCACGCTCTTACAGGTACTACGCCGCTCCATGCCCGTGGGGATGAACCTGAGGGCCAGGCCATAGTCTATATCACAGAGGTATCTCACAGGGATAGGGACAGGGCCTACGTATTTGGAGGTGGGTTTTATCCACGTTCCCGTATGAAAAAGGCATACAGCCCGCGGCTTAAGACAACATTTGACGTGGAGGAGATACCGACCGAGTCCATAGACTACTATGGTACGATTATTGATAAAGACAGGTTTTTAAATGTAGGTGATGCGGCTTTATATGCTTTCAGGACACAGGTATTTGTCACAAGGGCAAAGGTAGCAGTGATAGATGGCATACGTGAGGGCAGGCCACGTCTTGTTGGCATTTTCACTTCTCTTGGAGATGAGATAAGATGAGGAGAGTAATATTGTTGGTTATAGACAGCCTTGGTGTGGGATATATGGAGGATGTGGATAAAGTCAGACCGCATGACAAGGGGGCCAATACACTGAAGCATGTGGCGGAGCAAAGCAACCTTAATATACCAAACCTGGAAAAGATGGGTGCAGGTTACGTAGTGGAATTAGATAAGATAAAGAGAGTAGAAGAGCCCATAGCGAGTTTTGGCAGCAGCAATCTCGCTCATTTTGGAGCAGACACATACCAGGGCCATCAGGAGATAATGGGTACAAAGCCAAGGATGCCTGTGATGAAACCATTTATATATTATATAGACAAGGTAGAAAGAGCCCTCACGGATGCGGGGTATGATGTAGAAAGGCCAGACCCATCTCATCCCTATCTTCTGGTAAATGGTCTGGTAACAGTGGCAGATAACATTGAGGCTGACCCTGGACAAAACTACAACCTCACAGCACCCTTAGACTATATATCCTTTGAGGAAGAGCTAAAGATTGGACGCATAGTCAGGGAAAATGTTGAGGTAGGTAGAGTAATAGTTTTTGGCGGTAGGGGAATAACCATAGATGATATATTAAATGCTGTGGAGATAAAAGAGGGTAACATCACAGGGATAAATGCCCCTAAATCAGGTGTTTACAGGAGTGGCTATATAGTAAGACACTTAGGGTATGGTGTAAATCCCGACGTTCAGGTTCCTACAATACTAAAAAGGGCAGGTTGTGATGTATCCCTTATAGGGAAGATGGCAGATGTTATAGAGTGCGATGGAGCTGAATATCTGCCAATGGTGGAAACAGAGGGCGTGTTGGATCTTATACTGGAGAAGATAAAAGCACAGGATAGTGGCCTCATAGCAGCCAATGTACAGGAGACAGACCTTGCTGGCCACTCCCAGGACCCTTTGAGGTATGCCGACAGGCTCATGATCGTGGATAGGTACCTTCCCGAGATTATTAAGAATATGGGCAGTGAAGATATACTTATAATAACAGGTGACCATGGCAATGACCCTACCATAGGACACAGCCACCATACACGGGAGAGGGCCATACTTTTAGTATATGGTAAGGGACTTACGGTAGTGGACCTGGGCGTAAGGAATACCCTATCGGATATAGGTGCCACAGTAGCGGAGTTTTTTGAAGTGGCCAGGCCGGAAAGAGGAGAGAGCTTTTTGGATATGATATTGCAAACTGCCTGAATAATTCAGGCAGTTTTTATATTTTTGATATAAGAATAACAAATTTATAAGCCCAATATAAGAAATGCCAATTTATTGCCACAAAAAAACTAGTTTATACAAATTTTGTATACGCCAATTTTTGCCTGTTTCAGGCTTAACAATCAAAAATCGTTAAATTAACAACATAAAAAAATTTCAAAAAACTAACTCTTTAGAGGAGGAATTTTATGATTCGTGTAGAATATATATATCAGAAAAAGAATATAATATTATAAAAAATCTATATATAACAGTAAATTAATAATATGTTTGTGGTATACCAAATACGGAATACTAAACCAAAATATGGTTATATAACAGGGTTTAATGAAATTGACTCGATTTTATTTTACATAAAAGCTTTATATAGAGGGAGGTGAAATGAGGGGAAATTTTATGATTAGAACATAGAGGGGGTGGGGGATTAAGGTATAGGTGAGAAGCCTGGGAAATCGTTATTTTATTGGGTTTTTATTTATTTGAATCGGGGATTTTATTTCAGGTAATTCATTTAATGGGGAGATGAAATAAATGGAAGGACTGCCTCAGTTATCACTATGGCTATGGATTGTTGCCATATTGCCTATTGTGCTGGTCCTTGTCCTGATGATGTTTTTTAGGTGGAGCGGAGGCAAATCGGGGATACTTGCCTGGTTTTTAACCCTTATTATTGCATGGCTATTCTTTGGAGGGAACCTCCAAATTTTGACGGTTGGTACATTAAAGGGCCTGTGGGTAACACTATGGACACTGTACATCGTCTGGGGAGCGATGACAGTATATAATGTGGTGGATCTGGTGGGCGGATTTAAGGTAATAGCCAATACCTTTACCAGGTTGACCCATGGCAATAAAGTACTTCAGCTTCTAACTATGGGGTGGGCATTCCCATCATTCTTACAGGGTGTCTGCGGATTCGGTACCCCTGTGGCCGTATCGGCACCTATACTGGTAGGTCTTGGTTTTAATCCGATATTTGCTGCAGCAGTACCCCTTATAGGCCATTCCTGGGCAGTGACGTTTGGCTCTTTGGGCTCATCCTATTCCGTTTTGACAAGGATGACAGACCTTGACCCGCAGAGGTTAGCGGTCTTTGCAGCATTGTTTTTGGGTATTTGTTGTATAATGGTCGGATTTAGCATAGCTCATATCTACGGCGGATGGAAGGCCATGAAGGAAAATGCCCTGGCTGTGCTCTTAATCGGCCTTACAATGGCTGTGACTTTGAATATAATGGCTGATTATGTAGTACCTAATGTGGCATCGTTTACAGCAGGAGCCCTTGGACTCGTGGTGGGTGGTCTGGTTGTACCGAGGCTATATAAGGCGAAAGCGGAGGATGAGGCCGCAGCCAGCAATGCAGCTGCTGAAAAGATGCCTATCAGCTTCAATACAGCCTTCTTCGTGTACTATGTACTTCTGATATTGGTTTTTGTTGTGTACCTCATTGCACCTCTGAAATCATACCTTGGAGACCTCTGGAAGTGGGGATATCCTTTCCCTGAGACCCAAACAGCGTTTGGATTTACCAACAAAGCTGTAAAGAAATATAGCTCAATGGCTATGTTTAATGCCCCTGGGACATTGATTTTCCTCTCTGCCTTTATAGGATACCTCTACTACAGCCATCGCGGGATATGGCCTAAAAACGGCGGCAAGATGCTGGTAAATCGTCTTGTGAAGCAGGCAATAGGTGCTACAGTTACGGTTACAACCATGAGTATGATGTCAGGAGTAATGCTTGAGACAGGTATGACTCATTACCTGGCATGGGGTTTATCTGTCACAGGGCCGGTATACGCTATATTTTCACCGTGGATAGGTGTTTTGGGTGCATTCATGACAGGTAGCAACACCAACTCCAATGTGCTGTTTACTACACTTCAGTGGCAGGTTGCAAAGCTTTTGCAGATAAGCCCGTTTGTGATACTTGGGCTTCAGACTACAGGTGGTGCCATAGGAAATATGTTTTGCCCTATGAATGTAGCTCTGGGCACAGGTGTGACAAATCAGGTTGGGCGAGAAGGGGAGATTTTGAACCGTACTGCGCTCTATACAGCTATACAGACATTTGTTGTAGGCATAATAGCATGGATTATGCTTTATGTGCTATTTCCCGGTATTGAATGAAAGGGGGTAAGATGATGGCTGAGGTAAAAAAGAATGAACCTATAAAAAAGAAATATAAGACACAGGGCATGGTAGTCTTTTGGATAGCTGCATGGATTGATTTTGTCCTGCTGTACTTTAGCGCAATGAATGGAAACAACGCCATGATGACGGCGGGGTTCATACTCATGCTCATAATTGGAGGCATAGCTTATTATTTTGGATGACATTGAGCGGCGTCCTGCCGCTCAATAAAAAATTTTTTACACAGGGAGGATTTTATTGAAACATGTAGAATATATATTACTGACAGGTAAAATTTGATTAATAACCTGCTTTTTAAAAGAATGGTTTTGGTATTCCAAATACCAAATACCAGGAGGGGTAAAGTGGACATCAATCTTTATGTTTCAGAGAGCTTGCCAGAGGATAAGGGTAAAGATATAGCCAGGATGGACCCGGAGGATATGAGGTCTATTGGTGTGGATAACGGGGATTTTATCATAGTGCGTGGCAAGACCTATACCGCACTGAGGGTATTTGCAATAGGTCCCGAATTTAGAAGACTAGGCCTTATACAGGTCGACAGCATAGTGAGGGACAATATAGCTGTTGGGGTAGGCGGGCCTGTGACTGTGGGCAAGGCCGAAGTAATACCACTGAAATCCATTTTACTGGATAAATGCGGCCTGGCTCCCGATGAGGTACCCACACTGGAGGAACTTAAGGATAGCCTCAAAGGGCATTGTGCTGTTATATCCAATAAGATTCCACTGGTTCTCTATAGCGGCAGGGTTATATACCTGAGGGTGCAGGGCATGGCTCCATCCTGCGAGGTAGGACTTATAACCGGGGAAACAGAGATAATACTGGTAGATTATTCCCTTGAATCGGGCAGGGAAAGAGTAAGCTACGAGGATATAGGTGGTCTTAAAGAAGAGATAAAGAAGGTAAGGGAACTGGTGGAGCTGCCCCTGACCAGGCCGGATATCTTTAAGAGGCTGGGGATTGAAGCGCCCAAAGGGCTTTTGCTATACGGGCCGCCAGGCACAGGCAAGACACTCATAGCCAGGGCAGTTGCCTCAGAGACCAGGGCATATTTCATAGCGGTAAACGGGCCTGAAATAATGAATAAGTACTATGGTGAGAGTGAGGCCAGGCTGAGGGAGATATTTGATGAGGCAAAGAAGAATGCACCTTCGATAATATTCATAGATGAGCTGGATGCTGTAGCACCAAAGAGGTCAGAGGTCATTGGGGATGTAGAGAAGAGGGTAGTGGCTCAGCTACTATCACTTATGGATGGGCTGAAGTCCAGGGGTGATGTGATAGTTATAGGCGCTACAAACATGCCCGAGCTTTTGGACCCTGCCTTGAGGAGGCCAGGCCGTTTTGACAGGGAGATAACCATTGGTGTCCCGGGTACTCAGGATAGGGAGGAGATACTCAGGATACATACCAGGGGGATGATGCTTTCTTCCGATGTCTCACTTAAAAAGCTTTCTGAGATTACTCACGGCTATACCGGGGCAGACCTAGCGGAGATGTGTAAAGAGGCCGGCATATACGCTGTAGAAAGGTTTATGGATAGCCATGGTGAAATAAGCAATATTACCGTTAATATGGAAGATTTCCTTAATGCATATAAGGTAATAGAGCCCTCGGCACTGCGTGAGATGATCGTAGAGGTCCCTACAGTGAGCTTCAAGGATGTAGGCGGCTACATGGATATTAAGAGAATGTTGGAAGAGCAAGTAAAACTACCTGTTATGCATCCCAAAATGTATGAAGAAATGGGACTCAAGCGGTCAATAAATATACTGTTTCATGGGTTATCCGGTTTGGGTAAAACCCTCATGGCATATGCCATTGCCAAGGAGACAGGGCTTAATCTGATTAACATTACTGTTCCATATCTCTTGATGAATAGGCGTGGAATAGAGCATGCAGTAAACGAAGTATTTAAACTCAGCAAAAGAGTGTCACCCTGTATATTGCTCTTTGACAGGATAGACGGGATGGTTGCTGTGGGTGGCAAGAGATTTACAAATCAACTTATCCTGGAAATAGATGAGTCTAAAAACATAGGAAATGTCATTATAGCCATTACCAACAGGATAGATGAACTTGATGATTCTCTCATAGGCCCGACTAGATTTGACGGGATTATAGAATTTAAACCTCCTGAAAAAGATGACAGGGTGGAAATACTGAAACTTTTCTTAAAAGATATACCTGGTGGTGAAAATATAAGGATTGAATATCTGGCTGACATGACAGAAGGGCTTACCGGTGCAGACATAAAAGGAATTGTAAATAGTGCCTGTTACAGGGCTCTATATAAAAAAATAAAAGGGGGAGGAGATGGTGAATTAACGGAAGAGCTTATCATTGAGGCTTTAGAATCATTCAAAACCAATTAATGATAGGGGGGTTATCAGATGGAATATGATGTGCAAAAGCTGTTCGAGGAACCAGGTCTTATCCAGATAACGACCTGGGCAAGGGGAGTAATTCAGAATAAGGACGCCAGGGATGTGGTGTTTGCATTGGCCAATGCTGCTTCAAAGGAAGGTAAGTATGTGCAGGCCTGGGAAAACTATGTAGACCTGCCGGATAGGGTCAATGTGCCGGTAAGGGCCTATGCCAGAATAAGCCCTAATCCAATTGAGAGCAAGTATATATACGAGAATGAGAATCCTGACGTGGTTGTCCTGACAGAAGAGGGGCTCGTGAAGGGCAATAATGTATTAAAAGGCTTAAAACCAGGTGGTGTCCTCATAGTAAACACAAAACGAGACCCTGAGTATATACTAAAATTCTTGAGCGATACATCCAATCTGGGGATTCTCGGGTGCGTAGATGCCACAGGGGTTACAGGCTATATTAAGACGTTGTCAGGTGCAGAGGGGGCTACAGATGCTTCCGGTATAGGCGCTGGTGTAGGTGCTGTACTGGCCGGTGCTGCGGCTAAAGCTAAGGAAATGGTAAAACTCGAAAATCTTCTCGGCACGGTTAAGAATCAAGATGCCTGCAGATATGGATATGAAAATGTAAAACTGATGAAGGTGAATGAGGTTGGCGAGGTAGTAAGTATCGGCAAAATAAAACAGAACAAATATGATTTAGAGGGACTGCCGTTTGCAGGTACAGTACCATCTCCGAAGAAGGAGAATGAAGGTATGGTAACCGGCAACTGGAGGACAGAAAGACCAATCTTAACCAAGGAGCTATGTAATGACTGTCTTATCTGCTGGTTGGATTGTCCGGATGCCACTATATTTAAGACAGAGGATGGGCTCATTGATTTTGATCTCAAATACTGCAAGGGTTGCGGAATATGTGCGGCCGTATGTCCGACTGAGGCGGTCACCATGGTTCCGGAACTGGATTTTGTAGATTAGGGGGCGAGAATATGGGAAAAAAGAGACTTATAACCGGTGTTGTGGCAACAGCTGAGGCTGTTAGGCTGGCCGATGTGGATGTGATTTCCTCATTTCCTATAAGGCCGTATACAGGGATAATGTCAGAGCTTGCCAGGATGATTGCCGACGGTGAACTGGATGCAGAGTTTGTACATGCTGAAGGCGAACACGCACAGCTGTCTGTTGTATATGGTGCTTCTGCTGCAGGGGCAAGGACATTTACAGGTAGTTCCGGCGTTGGTGTTACCTATGCCATGGAGGTCTATTCCCCCATATCCGGCGAGAGACTTCCTGTACAGATGGCTATAGCAGACAGGACACTGGACCCTCCAGGAGACTTTGGTTCAGAACATACAGATGCAGAGGTATGCAGAGACCAGGGCTGGATACAGGGCTGGGCAGCTACTCCTCAGGAGGCCTTAGACCTTACACTCCTGTATTACAGAATAGGTGAGGACCCGAGGGTGCTGCTTCCGCAATATGCCTGTCAGGATGGGTATTTTGTATCTCATATAGCTGGAGAGGTTGACGTGCCTGATGAGGCACAGGTGAAGGAGTTTTTACCTCCATACAAGAATAAACATCAGCTCAACATATATGAGCCGCAGATAATCGGCGCCCAGATTGAACCTGATATGGGACCGCCTCTCCAATATCAGAGGGCACTGGCCATGCGAAATGCCAAAGAGGTAATTAAAGAGGCCTATGATGACTATAACAGGATATTTGGAAGGAACTACAGCCCCTTTGTTGAGGAGTACATGACAGAGGATGCAGATGTTGTTATATTCCTCCAGGGTGCACACTCCCAGACAGCCATCGATGTGGCAAGAAGACTCAGGAACCATGGTGAAAAGGTGGGTGTTGTGAGGCTGCGTACTTTTAGGCCATTTCCAACTGAGGAGGTAAGGGACGCTCTTTCTAAATTTAAGGTTATAGGTGTTGTGGATAACTCAGCTAACTTTGGCATAGCTGGCGGCGGTGGAGTCCTCTTAACCGAAGCCAGGACTGCCTTATATGGTGAAGGGGATAAAGTGAAGACCGTAGGGTTTGTAGCCGGACTTGGCGGAGAGGCCATCACCCGTGATGAGTTCTACAGGATGTTTGCCAAGCTGAAGGATATTGCAAAGACCGGTAAGGTAGAACAGAATGCTTACTGGGTTCCATTTGAACTTTAAGGAGGGAGAGAGATGTTAGAACAGATTAAAACCATAAGGCATGCACCTGATGAGGAATACTACGTTTCAGGACACAGGACCTGTGCAGGATGCGGTCCGGCCTTAGTATATAGGTTGGTTGCCAAAGCAGCAGGACCAAATACAATATTTTTGGGACCCACAGGGTGTATGTATGTGGCCAATACCAGCTATGGGTGCGGCCCATTTGCAGTACCGTGGTTGCATACGCAGATAACCAACGCCGGTGGTGTGGCTTCTGGGGTAGAGGCTGCCTATAAAGCAATGATGAGGAAGGGTAAATATACCGGGGAGAGGCCCCATGTGATAGTCATGGCTGGTGATGGCGGTGCAACCGATATAGGGCTTCAGGCACTATCAGGTATGCTCTATAGGGGACATGATGTTCTCTTCATTTGCTATGACAATGAGTCTTATGCCAATACAGGCATACAGACATCGCCAACCACACCGTGGGGTGCTGTGACAACATTTACGCCATCAGGCCCTGCAATACCGGAAGGTAAGAGGTTATGGCCAAAAGACAATGCTCAGCTTGTCGCTCACGGGCATCCGGAGCTCAAGTATTTAGCTACGGCATCACTGGCGTTTCCTTTAGACCTTATGAATAAGGTAAGGAAGGGCTTAAATGCCGAGGGACCGGCATACCTTCATATACAGGCACCATGCCCCAAGGGCTGGCAGTTCGATTCGGATAAGACCATAGATATGGCTAAACTGGCTGTAGATACAGGGATGTTCCAGCTCTATGAATATGAGAACGGCAAATACACCATAACATATACACCGAGGAAGAGAAAACCAGTAGAAGAATATATCAAGCTGCAGGGTAGGTTCAGCCACTTAAAGCCAGAACACATCGAGAAGATACAACAGTTTGTAGATGCAAAGCTTAAGGCCATAGAGGTGGAGGTAACAGCTGTATCAGAAGCGGCCCCAACCGATTAACTAATGTGCCCCAGGAGAGATCCTGGGGCAATAAAATAATGTCAAAAAATATTGAGGATAGATGTGCAAATGATATAATATAGAAATAGTAGTAATAATCTTTTGAGTTTGGAGGCAATAAATGATAAATAAGGAGCTGCTAAAACCTATAAAGATTGATGATAGTTCCATAAGCGATAAGGTTTTTGATTTACTTAAAAATGCAATACTGAGTGGAGAATTAAAACCCGGAGAAAGGTTGATAGAACGGAAACTATCGGAAAAGCTGGGTATCTCTCGTACACCTGTGAGGGAGGCAATACAGAAGCTGAAATCGCAGGGCCTGGCCGTGCAGCTTCCCAGGAAGGGGGCAGTGGTCTCCATGGTTACGCCCAAGGAGGTTATAGATGTATTTAACATCCGCGAGGTTTTAGAGGGCCTGGCCGCCCGTCTGGCGGCAGAGAATGCCAACAAGAGACAGATAAATCAGCTTAACAGGGTACTGAATGAGATGGAAGAGTGCATGGCGTTAAATAATGAGGAAGAGCTGGAAAACCTGCACATAAAATTCCATGAAGCCATATATAAGGTTGCTGGTAATGAGAAACTCTACCAGATGCTTATAAACCTTCAGGAATATATCAGGACATATACCCATGTGGGATACTCATTCCACGGCAGGAGGGAAGAGGCCACCATGGAGCACAGACAGATAGTAAGGGAGATAGAGTCCCATAATGCCAACAGGGCTGAGTATTATGCCAAGAAGCATATAGGAAATTCCAGAGATGCGTATATAAGCAAACTGGAGGAGGAAAAGTCTAAATAGGATTTACTATATATGCTGCTTTTAAGCAGCACTTTTTATAAGATATAGTAGAATATCTGCACAACTTTATCTTGATAACATATCAGTTTTATGCTATTTTTTCCAAAAAGGGGGAATCGTATATGGAATACCGTATAGAAAAGGAAAAGTGTATCTACAATATGAGTGCTAATAATAAGCCAGTATTGATGGTGCCTTCAGGGAGTACAGTCAGGTTTGAAACCTATGATTGCTTTGAGGACCGTATTCAGGATGCAGGTAAGGGTATAGAGAACATTGACTGGGAACATATAAACCCGGCCACAGGGCCTCTATATGTGGAAGGGGCCAGGCCAGGCGATGTGCTGAAAGTGGAAATACTTGATATAAGTATAAATGACCATGGTGTCATGGCGGCAATACCCGGTTCCGGTCTTCTGGGGGAAAGGATAGAAAAAGCCGAGGTAAAGATTATACAGATAAGAGATGGCCAGGCCGTGTTTAATAACTCGATAAAACTGCCAATTTCACCAATGATAGGTGTAATTGGTGTGGCACCTCAAGAGGATAGCATACCATGTGGCTCACCGGGGCCTCATGGTGGGAATATGGACAATACTAAAATAAATAAAGGTTCTATATTATATCTTCCTGTCTTTGTAGAGGGCTCATTGCTTGCTATAGGAGATTTACATGCCTGCATGGGCGATGGCGAGATTATGGTTACCGGAGTTGAAATATCAGGGAGTGTAAAGGCCAGAATTGAAGTAATAAAGGATATGAATATAAAAAATCCAATGCTGGAAGATGAGGAAAATATATATACAATTGCATCGGATTCCAACCTATTTGCAGCAGTAAAGAAAGCCACAGAGGATATGCATGAATTCATAATGAAAAGGCTGAGACTTTCCTTTAATGAAGCAGGGATGCTTTTGAGCGCTGCAGGTAATGTTCAGATATGTCAGGTGGTTGACCCAATGATGACGGTCAGGTTTGCCCTACCAAAGATTGTATTAAGGGATGGGTCTAATGGATAATACACTCCTTCTAATAGCCAAAGCGTCAATAGCGAAAGAAATATTAAGCAAACAGCTTCAGGATATATTTCAAAACAGCATCCAGGTTAAGAGCCAATGTCTTAACGATATTTGTGTCAAAGATTTAAATGGTGTTTCCCTTGTGCTTTTCTCCAACAGGGCAGTATACAATGAGTATAGGAAGACTAAAAATTATAAAATAAAAAGTTTCCTTGTGGCAGAAAGATACCTCTATATGGATAACTTTAATGAGATTATAGCTCTGCCACAGGGTAAAAAAGTGCTTGTGGTGAACAATCTTAAAATTTCTGCTGAGGATACGGTAAATGAAATCATGGAGGTAGGCATAACTCATCTTCAGCTCATACCTTATTATCCAGGCTGTGATCTGGATATAAAAGACATAGATGTGGCGATATCCCCTGCTGCATCTGATGTGCCACAGGGCATTAAAAAGGTTATAGATATTGGAGTAAGGAGGATTGCCATCTCCACGATTTTCAAAATAACAAGTTTTTTTAACTTACCCATAAAGATAGTGGATAAGTACATAATGGAATATACAAAAGAATTTATTATACAGGCGGAGAAATTAAACCGCACAATTACAGATGCAAGTAAACTGAACCGTGAGATGGATGCTATTTTAAACTCAGTCCATGATGCAATAGTTGCTACTGATGCAAATGGTAAAGTTACTGTATTTAATCCTAAGGCAGAGGAACTCTTTGGCTATAAGAGGGCAGATGTAATTGGCAGGGATGTGGATAAGGTAATCCCTAAAAATAACTTTAAAAAATGTATGGAAAAAAGAATAACTGTATCGGGGAACCTTGAAGAGATATGCAATAGACATCTTATCTCCAATAGGATCCCCCTTCTTATGAATGATACCGTGATTGGGATAGTTTCCACATATCAGGATGTTACAGAAATGCAGCTATTAGAACAGGAGATTAGGGGCAAGCTCTACGAGAGAGGATATGTTGCCAGATATACATTTGATGACATAATACACAAGAGCAGTACAATGGATAGTGTAGTCCAGAAAGCTATGAAACTTGCAGCAAGTGATGAACCTATACTCCTTAGCGGAGAAACGGGGGTCGGCAAGGAGATGTTTGCCCAGGCAATACATAACCATTCCAACCGAAAAAACGGTCCATTTATTGCAGTTAATTTTGGAGCACTCCCAGAGAACCTGGCTGAAAGTGAGCTGTTTGGATATGAGGAGGGAGCATTTACGGGTGCAAAAAAAGGAGGCAAACCTGGACTTTTTGAATTGGCTCACAACGGAACAATTTTTTTAGATGAGATAGGTGATGCCACCCCTTCCATACAGATAAAGATATTGAGGGTTTTACAGGAGAAATGTGTAATACGCCTTGGTGCTATTAGAGTCATACCTGTAAATGTTAGGGTAATAGCAGCAACAAACAAAGGACTCAAGGACATCATTCTGCAGGGAAAATTTAGAGAAGATTTATATTATAGGCTTAATGTGCTTGGTATACCAATACCTCCACTACGAAAAAGGAGAGAAGATATAATACCATTAGCAGAGTATTTTTTATCTAAATATGGTCGCGGGCTTGTGCTTTCTGACACTGTAAAATCAGCATTTTGCAGTTATTCGTGGCCTGGCAATGTACGGGAACTGGAAAATGTTATTCGGTATATATCAGCTATGTGCAGAGATAAGAAAATTGACCTGGACGACCTACCTCCTGATATGATTTACGAGGATAAAAAAGATATATCAGAGGAAAGCTTGTTTATAGACACATTTATAAATGGAGAGAGGTATTCAGCAGAATATGAGTATATTTTAAAGGTTCTTAAAGATTATTGCGATAGTGGGAAAACCTGTGGGAGAGGTACTATCCTAAAAGAGATTAAAGATAGATATGGGATAGAACTCACAGATGAAAAGATAAGATGGCGGCTTAAAAACCTATCAAAGAAAGGATATATAGAAATAGGCAAAACAAAGCAGGGCTGCAGGATAACAGAAAATGGGATGAGGGCCTTAGAAATAATTAGGGGGATGAAATAACCTTAAAGTAAAATTCTGGATATTATTTAACCAGAATTTTTTTGTTTTATAACCAAATCAATGCCCCATTTTCTTAAGAGCGCAGTGGTACAAGCATTAATATTGTGGCATAATTTTTGCTTATAAAATAAGTAAAATAAATGTAACGATGAGAAGGGGGGAGTCAATGAATTCGGAAGTCTTAAAAAGAGCTAAGGAGCCTTAGGTAAATAATGCAGTGAAAAATAAGGATAGTCGCCCACATGGTGTAAGTTTTTACACTAATGCAGCAATATTTGTGCCAGAGATTCATATATCCACGATTTATTGTGGGCCAGGTGCGGCTGAAATGGCTCATCAACATGATGAATACGTCGAAATTAATAAACTTGAAGGAGCTGCAAGTTTTTACATTGGGGTTATTAACTAATTTTTAAACTAAAAAGGAGGTACACAAAATGGATTTTGACTCATTGAAATATAATTATCCTTCCAGGAGAAATGTTGTATATGGGAGGAAAGGTATGGTTGCGACATCTCAGCCATTAGCCGCACAGGCAGGCCTTGATACTTTAAAAAGGGGTGGAAACGCCGTAGATGCTGCGATTGCTACAGCAGCATGTTTGACAGTGGTCGAGCCCACCTCCAACGGCATAGGAGCGGACAATTTTGCGATACTGTGGATAAAAGACAAACTTTATGGATTAAATTCCAGCGGCTATGCCCCAAGAAATATATCCATACAGGAATTAAAAAATAAGGGGTATACAGAAATACCCAGATATGGATTCATTCCCGTAACGGTACCTGGAGCGCCCTCGGGATGGGCTGAATTATCAAGAAGGTTTGGGAAAATGCCATTGACCGAGGTCTTAAAACCAGCAATAGATTATGCTATAAATGGATATCCAGTATCTGCTTCAACAGCATTAATGTGGCAGCGTGCCCTAAATCTATACACCGACGTCCTTAAAGGAGAGGAATTTAAATGTTGGTTTGAAACCTTTGCCCCCGATGGTAGGGCGCCACAACCAGGGGAAATAGTAAAGTTAAGAGATCATGGTGAGACTCTTAAGGAGATTGCGGAGACAAACGCAGAAAGTTTTTATAGAGGAAATCTGGCAGAAAAGATAGGTGCCTTTTCTAAGAGGTATGGCGGTTATCTGGACGAAAACGACTTGGCAACATTTAAAAGTGAGTGGGTAGATCCAATAAAAGTCAATTACAGAGGCTATGATATTTGGGAGTTGCCACCCAATGGGCAGGGAATAGTGGCATTGATGGCATTGAATATATTAAAGGGTTTTGACTTTATAGAAAGAGAGAATGTTAATACATACCATCTAATGATAGAAGCTATTAAATTGGCTTTTGCGGATGCACACAAATATGTTGCGGATCCACATGCTATGAAGGTAACTGTAGATGAGCTCCTCTCGGATGCATACGCTGATGAAAGGAGAAAGCTTATAGGGAAAACAGCCATAATGCCAACCGTTGGAAATCCTAAAGGCAGTGGAACAGTATACCTATGTACAGCAGATTCGGAAGGAAACATGGTTTCAATGATCCAAAGCAATTACATGGGATTTGGTTCGGGGCTTGTAGTACCAGGTACCGGAATAGCCCTTCAAAACAGGGGTCACAATTTTTCCTTTGACGAATCTCATGACAACTGCCTGGCCCCAAATAAAAAACCATACCACACTATAATCCCGGGATTTATGACTAAAGACGGTAAGGCCATAGGACCCTTTGGAGTTATGGGTGGCTTTATGCAGCCCCAGGGGCATGTCCAGGTCATCATGAATACGATTGATTTCCATATGAATCCACAGGAAGCCCTTGATGCTCCAAGAATCCAATGGACTGGCGGCAAAGGGGTACAGATTGAGCCTCATGCAGCATTAACAATAGCTCAGGGTTTAAGCAGGTTAGGCCATGAGGTGGTTCTTATGCATGATTTAAGTGGCTTTGGTAGAGGGCAGATAATTTGGAGGGATGACAATGGTTCCCTCTGTGGCGGTACAGAACCTAGAACTGATGGATATGTGGCTGCATGGTAAAAGAACAGTAAAAAATAAAATTAAATTGTGGGGGGATAACCATGGGTAAAAAATCTTTGCTGATTGTAATTCTGATACTTGTATTGGCTTTTATATCGGCATGTGGGGGACAGGGCCAGACTACGCAACAGACTGGAGGACAACAGACGGAAACACAGGGTAAAGTTGACGCTCAATACGCTAATTATCCAGACCACCCTATACAACTTATTGTACCATGGGGTGCAGGGGGAGATAGTGATGTCTTAAACAGGTTGGTTGCAAAATACCTTGAAAAATATTTAGGCCAACCTATAGTTATAGTAAATATAGGAGGCGGAGGCGGGTCAGTAGGAGCCCAGCAGGCTATGCAGGCGAAACCAGATGGGTATACACTTTTAGCTGGCCATGACTCTCTTGGGATGTCATACCTTACTGGTGGTGCAGACTTCAATTATTTCGATTTTGAACCTATTGCCTTGATGATGTCCACAGCTGATATTGTGGCTACTCATCCAGGAAATTCCTGGAGTGGAATGAAAGACGTGATAGAGGATGCTAAGAAAAGGCCCGAAGAAATTACCTTTGGATGTAGTCTTGGCTCGACGAGCCAGCTGACCCCAGCGGGGATAGAATATGCTACCGGTGTCAAATTTAAGTATGTAGGCTATAAGGATACTGCCGAAAGGATGACTGCGCTTTTAGGGAAACAGATAGACCTTGGATCAACCAGTATTCCAGCCGGCAGTGAATACATGAAGGCGGGTAAAATAAAACTTTTAGGAATAGCTGCTGACAAAAGGGCAGAACAACTTCCGGATCTACCAACGTTAAAAGAACAGGGTATAGATTGGTCGCTTCAGACAAATAGGGGTTATTTTGCACCTAAAGGAACCCCTAAAGAGGTTATACAGAAGGTGGCCGATGCTTTGAGAAAGGTTTCTGAGGACCCTGATTTCCAAAAAGAGATGTATAACCAAGGGACATTTGTCAACTATAAGAATCCTGAAGAATATACTCAATTCCTCAAGGAAAATTATGAAATGTTAAAGGATGTCCTATCTAAGACCGGGCTTTTGAAGAGATAAATTAAGAGGGGGAGCAATAAATGCTGCAAGATATGGTAATGGGGGTAATCTTTATAATATCTTCACTGATAATTTATTTTGAGACATATTCAATCAGGGGGAGCGAATTTGAAGCTTTAGGCCCGGCCTTTTTCCCCCGTCTTCTTTGTTTTATTCTTACTGCATTGAGCCTTATCCTTATAGTTCAGGCTGTTTTAAAAACGAAAGTTAAATTTAGTCCATCTGATTTATGTGAAAAAGTAAAAAAATTATTAGTAGATTATAAAAAAGTTATCTTTGAATTAATCACAACGGGGATTTTTATAGCTATTTTACCATATTTGGGAT
>JASEJQ010000047.1 GCA_030016635.1 Thermoanaerobacteraceae bacterium
TGCCAATTTTTTTGTGTTGTTCAACCTGTTGCATTTAATTTTACAACGAACCTTATGTAAATAGAAAGTTGCCAACAAATACTTGACACAAACTCTTTATATAAAAAATGGTTGAAAAATTATTAAAAATATGTATAATAACTATGAAGGAATGTATGATTACATAACATAAGTTAATAACATAAATAAGGGGTATTATTAATGCTGAAACCACTTAAGAGAAGGACATTGACTGAAGAGATAATACATTCCTTGGAAAATTGATTGTTAAAGGAGAAATAAAGCCAGGGGAAAAGCTTCCCGGTGAAAGAGAGCTGGCTGAACAGCTTCGCGTCGGCCGGGCCTGTGTGCGGGAAGCACTACGGGCTCTTTTGCTGGCCGGGATTATTTCAATTAAACCTGGAGACGGTACCTATGTTAATAAGGTTAATTCACAGTTTTTCAATGATTTAGTCAACACCAAATTCGGCCTGCTTTTCCAGAAAGATGATTTTCTGCAATTAATGGAAGCCCGTAAAATCCTGGAATCCCAACTGGCAAAGCTGGCGGCGGAACGGGCCACCGACATATTGTTTCAGACCATTTCAATGGTGAGAGATTTGTTGACAAGTTATCAAAGAGCGGTTGTGAAAGATATACGTTTGAGATCCAGGTCACTGGAGTTTCATCGGAAAATTTACGAGTACATCCGCGACCATAAGCCAGTAGAGGCCGCAAAGACTATGGATGAACATTTGGTTGATGTGGAGAGAGCTTTGAGTAATTACTTTAAAGCCGAAGTCTGATATCAGTAAGGAAGGGGCCTAATTTTACCCGGTATTGCTCTAATGATGAAACCTGAAACAGATACTCGAAATGAAAGCCATTTATAAAGTAACCACTCTCTGAAACAGAAGCCCTAAAGATGCGGCAATTAAACCTTTTATATAATTAGCTCTGGAAAGGTCGGCACGAATTACAACTCCAAAAATTACAAACCAGAACATCTTCCAAGGTCCAAACTTCATTACCAAAGCTACCATGATAGGCATTGTAATTAATAAAAGAATTACGCCAATAGTATTACCAAAAAAAGATGATAGAACATTTACACCTAATGCCTTTACAACTTCACCCCTTTTGGTCATGGGATATCCTTCTAAAGCTGTTGCCGCTGAAGCGGGAGTGCCTGGAATGTTCAAAACGGTTGCAGATATACTGCCGCCATATATTGATCCTGCCTGCGCAGCTGCAAGGAAAGTAATTGCCTAAAGTGGATCCAAGCCATATGTTAGTTAATAAGTGCTTGTTTAAACTCACGGGCTTTCAGCCCATAAATCCTTTCAGGACTTGTAGATACTTCAGTATCATCATGTATAATCTAAGATAGGGGTGATGCTTAATGGATGCTCTACAAAAAGTAAATCATACCGTATATGATATACAGTATCATCCGGTTTGGATGGGGTTGGTTATATGGAGTTGAAATACAAGATATGGTTGGAAAAGAACGGGAAAGCTTTTGGAGATGGTCCGTTGGATATTTTGAAGCGCGTGGAAAAGAACGGTTCACTCAGGCAGACTGCAGCGGAACTTAATATGTCATACTGCCAAGCATGGAACCTAATAAAAACTTTAGAGGGTAGACTGGGATTCAAGTTATTGGAAAGGCATGTGGGCGGTAAAAGCGGCGGGGGCTCAACTGTAACAAAGGAAGCTAAAGAGTTGATGATTAAGTATGAAAAATTTAAGCATGAAGTCGATATGAGTTTAAATGAATTATTTAAAAAATATTTTTAAATACATATTTCTTTCTATTCGTTATACTAAAATAAGTATAATAAAGTTTTAGGGAGGTAATTGTGAAACTTCAAAAATGTCTTGGTTTAGGAAACCGTGAAATGATATGCGCCGTGGGAGTGGGAGTAAAACTACGGTCTTGTTTAAGTTAGGCAGGGAACTCTTTGATAGCAAAAAAGTTTTATTAACAACAACTACCAAGATTTATGTCCCTGAGCAAGAGGACATATTTGTTTTAATTAAGCCCGAGGCTGATATCGTGAATAATCCCGAGATTTTAACTGGAAGGGAAAAATTGAAAGTATGGGGAGGAGGCATTTACAACCAGCTGGGAAATAATGATAAACTTCTTGGTGTAGGATGTAATACTCTCGACTACCTGTTTCAACAAGATATTATGGCCTATCTTCTGATAGAGGTTGATGGAGCCAGACAAAAACCTATAAAAGCCCCTGCAGAATACGAACCATGTATACCGAAAAGAGCTACGACTGTATTAGACGTAATAGGAATGGATGCAATAGGCAATACACTAAATGAAAAAACTTTTCACAGGGTTGACGTTTTTTTAAAGTATACAGATTTTCAGCCCAATTCGACTATTGACACCGATGTGGTTGCAGCTCTCATAAATTGGGAACAAGGGCTTTTTAAAAATGTTTCGCTTAATGCTCGCAAACTATTAATTCTGAATAAGGTTGATAATCCACAAAGGCGTAATAGTGCCGAAGAAATTGTACGCAAAGTATTGATGCAGAAAACAGGGGGCGTTCCGGATAAGATAATTTTTTTATCTTTTTGGACAGCTAATCATCTTGTAAATGGATTTAAAGAGCATAATGGCATTGTAATACCAACATATGGTGGGCAATCGGGTCATCCCCCAGTGTTTTTAACAGAGTATAGAGCTGAATTTATGGATATAACAGGGGATGCTGGAGCCCGCAGTATTATTAAAATCACCCTGAAGATATTACGTTCATGGAAGTTGATGACCCTGGAGTTATTCAGGATTATAATTATTTTGATGAAATTCCTGGTGCAGAATAATTGTTATAAACAAAGAGAAGGGTAGAGCATATGTTCAGTTTAAAAGATGCAGGAAATATAATATTGATCAGAGGCGCAGGCGACATTGCCACAGGTATAGGCATAAGGCTTTATAGGTCAGGTTTTCACGTTATAATGACTGAGACACGAGAGCCATCCTGTATCAGAAGAAAAGTTGCATTTTCCGAAGCAGTATACAATGGCGAGACAGAAGTGGAAGGGATAAAGGCAGTATTATCAGACGCACCGCAGTACGCAAAAATTATATTGGAAAACAAGGTTATTCCAGTATTAATCGATCCTGATTTAGATTCTCTCGGATTTATTAAGCCGTACGGGTTGATCGATGCTACACTGGCAAAAAAAACTCATGTATTAATATGAATATGGCACCTGTTGTAATAGGTGTGGTTCCCGGGTTTTGTGATAGGCGATTGTCCGGTAAAAGCACCGATATCAGGGGCATTGAGAGGTATTATAAAAAATAACTACCGAGTAGAAAAAGGTATGAAAATAGGGGATGTTGACCCGAGAGGGGTTGTCGAGTACTGCTTTACTATATCGGACAAGGCCCGTGCCATTGGCGGCGGTGTTCTCGAAGCACTGCTGCATTTAAAAAATATTTAGGACTGGAGGTTTAACTTTGGAAGGATCATTAATAAAAAAACTTTCCCAGTTATTAGATGAGCAGCAAAACATAGCCCTGGTGACAATTACAAATTCTTTCGGTTCATGTCCCCGGGGAGTGGGAGCAATGATGATTGTAGATAGTGATGGTAATCTGGTTGATGGAACCATCGGAGGTGGTGCCGTGGAGGAAAAGGCACGACAGGATGCCGCTGAGTGTATCCGCCGGGGAATCTCTAAAACAATAAGCTATAATCTCAATGAAAAGGCTGAAGAAGAATCATTATCCATGATATGTGGCGGAAAAGTGGATGTGTTTATCCATGTATTTCGCCGGCAGGATAAGCTAATAATAGCCGGAGCCGGACACATCGCCGATAAACTTTATAAAATGGCCAAATTCCTGGGATATAGTGTTACCATCTTGGATGACAGGCAGGAAATGATAACAAAGGATAGATTCCCCGATGCTGATGAACTCCTGTTGGGGGATATCCCATCAAATCTTAAGATGGTATCCATCGACGAAAATACAAATATAGTAATTGTCACACATGGTCACAAATATGATGCAATGGCACTGGAAACGGTAATTAATAGCCCTGCCAGGTATATCGGCATGATAGGCAGTATAAATAAAGTAAAGACCTGCTTTGAAATCTTGAAACAAAAAGGTATAAGTGAAGAAAAGCTGTCACAGGTTTACTCACCTATTGGAATAGACCTGGGAGGCGAAACACCCGAGGAAATCTCTCTTGCAATCATTGCCGAAATACAAGCAGTAAAATATGGAAAAGAAGTCCCTCCTTTAAAAAATAAAAAATAAAGTTTCAATCTTTTTGTCGCAGGCGTTATCCTGTTAAAAGTATAATGCTGCTTTAAAAATAAACAAATAAACGGAAAACATTTTGTTCAGGAGTATTGTAATGAAGCGTCATCTGTTTTTACAGGGAGAAAGAGGAATAGGGAAGTCGACTCTAATACGAAAAGCCATACTTCCACATATAAATGATGTTGGAGGTTACTTTGTCCAGCGCATTTATCTGAGTAAAAACCAGGAAAAGTACATGGGGTTTGCCGTAAAACCCCTGGACAGCAATAAGAACTATCAGCTAAACAGCTCTGTTAATAATCTTGCTGATGTGGAAGGACTTTTTCTTTTTTGTAACCCTTTGGGAATCTGGCAGCAGATTCCCGGGGTTTTCGGCAGAGCGGCTGTTGGTTTTCTGAAGGATGCCCTGTTACGAGGTAAAAAACTTATAATCATGGATGAGCTGGGAGGAATAGAACTGGAGGATATGTTATTTTTAGATATGGTATTTCATGTCCTGGATGGAAACACTCCCGTGCTTGGTGTATTAAAATCCTCCGAGAATATAGAAAAATTAAGGAAAGCAGCAGGAGGAAAATCTGACACTGCAATCGAAGAAATACTGCATGTATACAATAAAATAAAAAATCACAGGGAAATTGATCTTTTGACGTTGTCCGGTACAGTAGACTTTGTTGTAGAAAAAAGATTAAGAATATTTATAGAAAGGGTTTTTGACCGTGAATAATCTCAGAGTATGGACCGATGAACAAATAGACTATTACTTTATGGGAATAAAATACAGCGATTATCCTCGGATTTTCTGGGAAAAAATTTTGAAAGAAATTAAGGGATGCTGCTCTGTGATCGATATCGGATGTGGACCCGGAGCCTTTGCTCTCAAAGCTGCCCAAAATGGCATGGTTGTTCAGGCTGTTGATATAAATAAAAAAAACCTGGATGCTCTAAATAATAAATGCAGGGAAATGTGTCTCGAAAATATTACGACAATTTTCGGTAACTGGCTTGATATTGAAGTAAAAAAAGCCGATGTATGCATATCAGCTTACAGTTTCGCAGGTGATATCGGAACAATAGATGGCATAGAAAAAATCCTGCAGCATTCAGATAAAATTGCTTTTTTTATAAGCCCATACGAGAAAATCAAAACTGATTTTTTGAGCAAAGATCTATATCGAAAGATAGGGAAAACTCCCCCCGCATTTTCCGGTGATTATATAGATTTGTTGCGGATTTTCAGTGAGCTGGAACAACCCGTAAAGTTTGAAGTGATTGAGCATGACTTCGGAATGCCGCTGGAGAACGATAATGAAGATACCTTGGAAAAGTGTGCCCTGTATCTTTGCGAAAAATTGGAGCTGGATATGGGATCAAATCTACTAGAACTCATGAGAGAACACTTGAGAAATATAATTACCATAAAGAACGGTATGTATTGGGTACCCAATCCCAGAAAAAGTGTAATGATAACGTGGAGAAGGAGGCAATCAGAATGAGTAAATTTTTAACCAGATTTTCGCCTTTCGATTTGATTATAATTTCCCTTTTATCAGCGTGCGGAATAGCCATTAAACCATTTGTCAGGTTACTTACTCAGATGGCGGTGGGCACCCTTATCCCTGCCGGCACGGTGGCCGGTATCATATATATGATATGGATCGTTCTTGCATGCGCCATAGTCAAAAAAAGAGGAACCGCTATTCTGGTAGGCATAGTCCAGTCGGTGCTTGTTGTGGTTTTCGATATGCTCGGAAACAGGGGCATTGCCAACCTGCTGACATATGTGGTTCCCGGAATTGTCCTGGAATTGGGGATGCTGTTGGTGCCCGGATATGTCCATTCGATGCTCACGGGTTTTTTGGCCGGAATGCTGGCCAATGCCACGGGTTCTCTAATAGTGGGAGCTGTATTTATGCGTATGCCTGTAATTCCTCTCATAGTTTCCTTGGTGGTGGGGGGAGCATCCGGAGGTATCGGAGGGGTAATTGGTTATAGACTGGCTGAAATAGTCAGGATGTTTAAAAAAACGGAAAACTATTGATAGAACAATGAAGGCAGTGCAGATTTTCAGCAAGAACATGCAAGATAATCTTTAAAGGAGGTGCAACTATTGAAGGTATTGCGGGTGGAACATCTCTACTACTCCTATCATTTAGGCAAACAGGTATTAAGAGATATAACTTTTGAACTGGAATCCGGCAGTGTGCTCGGGATTGAAGGATTGAACGGAAGCGGCAAAACCACATTGTGCTACTGCCTATGCGGCATTATCCCCCATTATCTGGGTGGCATAATGGAAGGAAGGATTTTAATAAATGGCCGGGATACTAAAGAAATACCCCTGGGAGTTATAGCAAAAGAAGTGGGTATAGTCTTTCAGGATCCCAACCTGCAGATAATGATGCCCACTGTAGAAGATGAATTGGCCTTTGGCCTGGAAAACCGCGGCATGCCGCCAGCACAGATCCGGGAAAAAATTTATGAAGCCATGGAACTTGTCGGAATCACCAAATTTAAGGACGAGAATCCGGTTCACCTGTCGGGAGGCGAAAAGCAGCTTGTGGCCATTGCCGCCGTGCTGGCTCTGGATCCGGAAATAATCATCTTTGATGAGTCTTTATCCATGCTTGATGAAGCGGCGCAAGACAGGATTGTCTCTGCTATGGAGAAGTTGAATGAAATAGGGAAAACACTGATTGTAGTCGACCATACTCCAAAAGCTCTGAAGCCGGCAGAAAAAATCCTGGTGCTGGAAGCCGGTCAGATAACAATGCAAAAGCCCTGAGAAATTGTCTCCTATAATGTTTGATGTATGGAAAGAGGGAAGCACATGTGCTTTATCTGTCTTGATTCGGTGAGTTTTACTTATGAGGGCAAAAAGACCCCCGCAGTCAATGATGTTTCACTTTCATTTGCCGCTGGAGAAAGTGTGGCTATTGTGGGATTAAACGGCAGCGGCAAATCTACCCTGGCAAGGCTCATGATGGGGCTTTTAAGACCCCAGAAAGGGAAAATCACACTGAGCGACAGACCAATAGAAGAATACTCCCTTCCGGAAATAGGCCGGAAACTGGGATTTGTCCTGCAAAACCCCAGTCTCATGTTATTTAGCACCAGCGTTTATAATGAGGTGGCTTTTGGACTCAAGTGGAAAGGGAAAAAAAGACAAGAAGTGGAACAAATTTGTTACAATTATTTAAGCTACTTTGATATATGGGACCTGCGGGATGAACTGCCTTTTAACCTGAGCCAGGGACAAAAGCAGATGGTGGTCCTTTCGGCTATTTTGGCTCTGGAACCTGAATGCTTGATCCTGGATGAACCTACTAAAAATATTGACGGCTATAGGAAGAAAAAATTGAAAAAGTTGCTTTTGGATATACGGGCCAGGGGAATAGGCCTTGTCATTATAACCCATGATTATGATTTTGTAGATGGCCTGTATACAAGGAAAATATATATGGCCGATGGAAAGGTAATGGCTGATGAACATTGACATAAGAACAAGGCTATTAATATCCGCCCTCTTTTCAGGAATGGCACTTATATATCAAAAAATCGAATACTTGTTGATTATTTTAATATTTAACATACTGACTCTGGTCCTTTTCAAAATACGAATCAAAATCCTCTTCAGTATAAAAAAGCTGTTATACATTTCAATCATGATGATTGTGATTCAGAGCATGTTTGTCAGGACCGGCCATCCACTTTTAAAAATGGGCAGTATATGTTTGTTAACCGATAATGGAATTATTTACGGTGCTGCTATTTTTTTAAGGTTTATAATATTGATCCTGTCGGGAATGTTTATTTTAAATAGCAATATATCCCAACTAACTCGTGGTTTAGTTAAACTGGGTATGCCGTTTGAAATTGCTTTTATGATTCAGATGGGGGCAAGGTTTGTTCCCGTTTTCTTTGAAGAGATGGGGGAAATCTTAAATTCCATACAGCTTCGTGGGGTAGACCTACGTAAAATCTACAAAAGGAAAGTAATTAAAGTTTATGTGAGCATTTTTTCACCAGTCATATACAGTGTCTGAGATAAGGCCGAAAAGCTGGCTATTTTGCTTGAGCTTCGAGGATTTAGGACCAACTCTGCAAGGACTTATTACCGGGAAGTTTACTTTAAAAAAATCGATTACGTTATAATGACTTTATATCTGTTATGGGCAGCCGTATTTGTCGGTATAACGCTGCATCCTTTATGAAAAAAGGAATAAAGGTCATAAAAAAGAGTTTGTAAACAAGGATTCGTCAAAGTTTAATTCAAACGCATATTAAAGCTGATGCCCGTTCAGGTTTTCTACCAATTTTACGTGTGCTTGATGCAATATGATGCATTGAATTCATTTTTAATAAACTTATTACAAAGTTACGTAATGTGGCGAAAGCTCTTGGAGCAGAACCTCTTCGTCTTATCCAATGTAAAGATTCTATGCTTCAATGACCTCTGGCTAATTTGAGTAATTCTTTTGCATCGGCTTTTTCTTCGCTTAAACTTGTTATATAATGTTTTTGGAGTTTATGAGGTTTCACTTTATGTGGGTGGTGTGCATGAGGAAGGATATTATATATAAAGAAGTGGTTGATATCTGCAGGGAGCAGGCGGTAAATGGCACAATAGATGGTGTGGATGCTATGACACTGGCTGAAAGGCTGTGCCTTATAAGGAGCAATGTGAGCTTTGACCTTAACAGGCTTGTGGAGGAGGGGCTATTGGAAAAGATAGAGGGGAGGCCGGTGAGGTACAGGATAGCCGGTAAGGGAATGGATACAGAGGATAAATTCTCAAGCCTTGTCGGGTACGATGGGTCCCTAAGGAAGGCGGTGGAACAGGCAAAGGCCGCTATAGTATATCCTCCACATGGCCTTCATACGCTTATCCTGGGTCAGAGCGGTACGGGCAAGTCTCTTCTGGCTGATTATATGCACCGGTTTTATGTCAGGGTAAGGGGCGGCAAAGATATTCCTTTTGTCAAGTTTAACTGTGCTGATTATGCAAATAACCCGCAGATGCTTATGTCTATATTATTTGGGGTCAAAAAAGGGGCATATACAGGGGCGGACAGGGATAGGCCTGGCCTTGTAGATGAGGCAGACAGGGGTATCCTTTTTCTGGACGAGGTACACAGGCTGCCACCGGAGGGGCAGGAAATGCTCTTCTCCATAATAGACCATGGTGAATATAGGGCAATGGGTGAAAGCAGGGTAAAGAAGGCTGATATACTCATAATATGCGCCACCACAGAATCCATAGATTCTTCTCTGCTCAAGACATTTTTGAGGCGTATACCTATGGTGATTAATTTGCCATCTTTAAGTGAAAGGCCGCTTAAAGAGAGGTTTGAGCTTATAAAGGGCTTCTTTGCAGAAGAATCTTTGAGGATAAAAAAGCATATCGGTGTTACACAGGATTCTATAAAGGCGTTGCTGCTATATAGGTGCACGGGAAATGTGGGGGAACTGAAAAATGATATCCAGATAGCCTGTGCTAAGGCTTTCTTGCAGAGCCTGGACAGGCCAGCGGACAGGATTGAGGTGCATACCACCGACCTGACGGAAAAGGTAAGGCGTGGTCTTAAGGACAGCAGCATCAGGAAAAATGAGCTGGCAAAGCTTTTAAAGGATTGTGGCGACTTTATTATATTTGGGCCGGATCTTAAAAGGGAATACAGTAAAGGGGATAATTTCCAGGATTTATATGAGCTTATTGAGAGGAAAAAGGAAGAGCTAAAAAAACGCGGCATTGATGAGGATGGAATAGAAGAGACCATAGGCGTAATGATTGACGAGTATTTTACAAGATACAGGACCGATCAGGATGAGCTGGAGATAAAGAACTTATACAGCGTTGTTGATGAGGAGCTGATAGATCATATAAAGGACTTTCTGGACTATGCATCGCGGGCACTGGACAGGCACTTTGGAGCCGGTATTTTATACGGCCTGGCCATCCATGTGAGCTCCACCATTAACAGACTGGAGAAGGGACTTCCCATAAGCAATCCCAAGCTTGATGAAATAAAGCAAAGGTATCCTGATGAATATAATGTGGCAGGTAAAATAAAAGACTATGTGGACGGCTATACCTCGATAGCCCTGCCCGATGATGAGGTGGGATATATAGCAAAGTTCCTCATCAGCGAGGACGACAGAGACTCTAAGGTATCAATCGTTGTGGCAATGCACGGCAATTCCGCAGCCTCCTCCATAGCGGATGTGGTAAACAACCTGCTTTTGAATGAGATAGTGGCTGGATATGACATGTCTCTGGACCAGAGACCGGAAGATGCCCTGTATGATCTAACTGAACTGATAAGGCAGAGGGACAATGGTAAGGGCACGCTGCTCGTGGTTGATATGGGTTCCCTATGCTATTTTGGTGATACCATATCACAAAGGACTGGGATAAATATCAGGACTATAGATATGGTGTCCACACCCATGGTATTGGGGGCTGCGGAGAAGGCACTAAGGGGCAATAGCTTGGATGAGGTCTATAACTCCGTATTTATGTTCAGCCCATTCGTAGGGAGACTGAGAAAAAATCCAGTACCAGAAAAACAAGGAGGGCTTATACTCTGCTGCTGCACTACGGGAGAGGGTACAGCAGCAGTGGTGAAAAAATATATCGAGAGAAACTTAGAGATACCCGATTGCGTTAGCATTATGCCTATAGAGTTTGAAATGCCGCTAATAAACAGCAGACTGGAGTCTCTTGGAAAAAGTTTCGATATCCTGGCTGTAATTTCCAGTTTTGAGTTTTCAAAACCTGAGTATCCAGTGATTACAGTGGATAAAATTTTTAACGATGATATGCTTTTAAAACTGCAGGATATTGTGGATAGATATGCCGGTTCGTCGGGTCTATTGAATACCCTTGGCAGGGTTATAAGGGAGAATGTAGACATACCCAATGTGGATGGCTTTATTGAGGATTTTAACAGGTTTATTAAGAAGATACAGGGCGAATATAATATAGAAATGCCGATAAATAAGGTTGTTGGCCTGGCCCTGCACATGGCGTGTTCGGTAGAAAGGATTATGAAATCCGAAGGGAACCTGGTATTCAAGGGATATGACAGGGAGAGGGCCTCAATGCATCAAAAGGAGATAAAGATAATAAAAAGCCAGATAAGGCCCATTGAGGAGACGTACGGGATATCTATTCCCTACGAAGAGGCCTGGACAGTAGCCAAAATAGTGTTTTCTTTATAAACTGTAGTGTTTTATTAGCAAAACACTGTATGCCTTTTCCTCAATCATGTTATGATACAGTATAATACGCTGCTTTAATTAATGCATTAAATCATGGATGGCATGTTTTTTGCGTTATAGATTTAAGTGAATCAAATATTGAGATAAGGAGGAGAAGGTAAATGATGGAAGCCATTTTAAAATGGGTAGAGGAAAAGTTTATGCCGCCTATGGCTGCCCTGGCAAACCAGAGACACCTGAGGACAGTAAGAGATGGCATAGTCGGTACTCTGCCACTAATAATCGTAGGGAGTTTTTTCCTTATAATAGCATCACCGCCTGTAAAGTCGTGGGCTGATGCTGTGGCACCCTATGCAGGCCAGATACTTATACCGTTCAGGCTCAGTGTAGGACTTATGGCATTATATGCCACCTATGGCATTGGCTATAGCCTGGCAAAATCCTATGATATAGACCCTGTATCCGGAGGTCTATTATCCCTTGCCGCATTTATAATGACAAACATTCCTCAGAACATTAAAGATTTAGGTTGGACTCTTCCTATGGGCAATCTTGGCGGTGCCGGCCTGTTTGTAGCAATCCTCATGGCTTTCTTTGCTGTAGAGGTACAGAGGTTCCTATATCAAAAAAATATAAAGATAACCATGCCGGAGGGTGTGCCTGAATCAGTGGCCAGGTCTTTTGAGGCCTTAATCCCCGCTGCAGTCATTATGATTGTGGTCTGGGTAGTAAGGGTGATGCTTGGCTTTGACATACAAAAGTTTATAATGACAGTCTTCAGCCCCCTTGTAACGGCAGGAGATACACTGATAGGTGTACTTGTGCCAATCTTACTCATCACATTGCTCTGGTCTGCCGGTATCCACGGGGTATCGGTTGTGGGTACCATGGCCAGGCCAATATGGATGACACTTCTGGATGCCAATACCCAGGCTGCAGCGGCGGGAGCTGCCATACTGCCGCATATAGCCCCAGAGCCTTTTTTCCAGTGGTTCGTATGGATAGGAGGTTCTGGCGCAACCCTTAGTCTTGTGATTTTGATGCTGTTTTCTAAATCAAAGTATCTTAGAAATCTTGGCAGGGTAGCTATACTTCCGGGGATATGTAACATAAATGAACCGGTAATATTTGGCGCACCAATTATGCTAAATCCTATCCTGGCAATACCATTTATAGTAGGGCCCATTGTTACTGGTATAATATCTTATCTTGCCATGTATTTTAACCTGGTGGCAAGGCCATATATACTTGCTCCATGGACCCTTCCTGCGCCGATAGGTGCCTATCTTACCACAGGAGGAGACTGGAGGGCAATAGTTCTTTGCCTGATCAATATTATAATCACAGGTATAATATATTATCCATTTTTTAAGGCCTATGAGAGGCAGATGCTCGCAGAGGAAGAAAGCGACGTACAAGAAGAGGTATAACAAGGAGATGCTTGACATTGAAATATCTGATTACCAATGCTGATGATTTTGGACTTACCATGGGTGTAAATAGGGCTATAACGGAGGGGATAAATTACGGTACAATTTCCAGCACAACCCTTATGGTAAACATGCCGCTGGCAGGGGGAGCAATAAAATGGGTTAAAGACAACAATATAGGTTGTGTGGGGATACATTTAAACCTTACCTGCGGAAAGCCAGTTTTACCGCCACATGAGGTCCCCAGTCTTGTGGATGGCAATGGCATGTTTTATCATAGAAGGCCCGAAATGATGGCTCACGCAACAAGGGAAGATATAGAGAAGGAACTCCGTGCCCAGGTGGAAAAGTTTTTGGATGCGGGATTAAAACCTACCCATATAGATGGACATCACCATATCCAGCTCCATGAGGAGATATTGGAGATCTTTATTGATATATGCAGAGACTATAAAATCCCAATGCGGCATCCCGATGATAGGATAAAGGACATACTGAAGGAGAGGCAAGTGAAGACAACGGACCATTTTACATTGAAATTTTATGGTGAAAATGCCACCATGGATACCATGCAGGAGATTGTTGGCGGTAGCTGGGATGGCGTAATGGAGATAATGCTCCATCCGGGATATAATGATAGCGACCTTGAGGGCATAAGCAGCTACAATAAATTCAGGGAAAATGAGCTTGGGGTATTGCTATCAGAGGAATTTAAGGATATACTGGCTGATAACAATGTAGAGCTGGTGTCCTATGAATTTTTGAAATAAATTTTCAGGAGGTATGGCTTATGAATATTCTGCTGGTATGTTCAGGTGGCATGTCGACCAGCCTGCTGGTCAATAAGATGACAAAAGAGGGACAAAAAAGGGGTATCAATGGCCTTAAAGTAGAGGCAGATTCAGTTGATAATCTTGATAAAATTATAGATAAATACGATGTGGTTCTGTTAGGGCCTCAGGTGCAGTACAAGGAAAAATGGGTAAAAGAGGTGGCGGCAAGACACGGAAGACCCTATGCAGTGATACCACCGCAGGTGTACGGCCTTGTGGATGGAGCCAAGGCTTTAGATCTGGCGCTAAACACTGCAAAGAAGGAATAGGTGAAAACATGAGTGATGAACAGATAATATTTAACGTAATAGTATGCGCTGGAAACGCAAGGGCAAAAGCCTTTGCAGCACTGGAAGCTGCCAAAAAAGGAGATTTCAATTCAGCTTCATCACTTTTAAGTGAGGCCACTGAGGAGATACTAAAGGCACATGAAATACAGAATAAGCTCATATCCAGAGAGGCCAATGGTGAGGGGATGAACGTTACCTTATTACTTGCCCATGCTGAGGACCATCTAATGGCCGCCATATTGGCTAAGGATTTAATCAGTGAAATGATTGATCTATATAAAATGAACAGCAAAGGGGATGATTGAGTGAGTGATGGTCTTAAAATAGCTACTATAGGTGGTGGGTCAAGCTATACCCCAGAGCTCATAGAGGGTTTTATAAACAGGATATCAACCCTGCCTGTAAGTGACATATACCTTGTTGATATAGAAGAAGGAAAGGAAAAGCTGGAGATAGTAGCCGGTCTGGCCGAAAGGATGGTAAAAAGAGCCGGACTGAATATAAAAATACACCCAACTTTAAACAGAAGAGAAGCTATAGAGGGTGCGGACTTTGTCACGACCCAGTTCAGGGTGGGCCTGTTAGATGCCAGGGCGAGGGATGAAAGGATACCTTTAAAATATGGATGTATAGGACAGGAGACCACAGGGGCAGGGGGATTTGCAAAAGCCCTGAGGACTATCCCCGTTATACTGGATATATGCAGGGATATTGAAGAGCTCTCACCCGATGCCTGGCTTATTAACTTTACAAACCCCTCGGGTATAATCACAGAGACTGTGCTAAAGCACACAAAGGTAAAATGCATAGGTCTTTGCAATGTCCCCATAACCATGAGGTACGGTATAGCTGATGTACTGGGAGTGGAAGCAGATAGGATATATATAGAGTACGTTGGGCTTAACCACCTTGTATGGGGAAGAAGGGTGTACTTAGATGGTAAGGATATAACAGAAATGCTTATAGAAGGGATTGCGAATAGAGACCTTCCAGAGTTTCCGTATGAAAAAGAGTTCTTAAAATCTCTGAAGATGATACCGTGTCCGTATCACAGGTATTACTACAATACCGATGAGATGCTCAAAGAGGAGTTAGAAGCAGCAGAAGGAGAGGGCACGAGGGCAGAGGTAGTAAAGAAGATAGAAAAAGATCTCTTTGAAAAATACAAAGACACAAACCTTGACGTAAAACCTGAGGAGCTATCAAAGAGAGGTGGGGCTCACTATTCCGAAGCCGCCTGCATGTTGATTGAATCCATATATACGGATAAGAAAGACATACAGCCTGTGAACACATTGAACAATGGTGCAATATCTGACCTTCCGGACAATGTGGTAATAGAGACAAACTGTGTGATAGACTCACAGGGTGCGCATCCCATAAACATAGGCCATATCCCGCAGGAGATAAGGGGACTGATACAAGTGGTGAAGGCCTATGAGGAGTTAACTATAGAGGCAGGTGTATATGGAGACTACGACAGGGCGCTTCAGGCCCTTGCCATACACCCCCTGGTAAAATCAGCTAAAAAGGCCAGGATGATACTGGAGGACATACTAAAAGAAAATAGGGATTATCTACCACAATTTGTAGAGAGGCTCTCATAATGAGCCTTTTTTATATAGTATTTATTGATTTAAGAGTATCATCGACTCGCTTTAAGGTTGCATTTGATGCTCACTATCATTCTCTATCAGGTTCTTACATTGGAATAATATATTTATGTATAAATGAGAGGTGTAATAAATGGATAGACTTATTGAAATATATAATAAAGAAGAGAGGCTTGTTGTTGGTTTAATGTCAGGCACATCGGTAGACGGTATAGATGCGGCGTTGGTAAGGATTAAAGGTAAAGGCACAGACACAGAGGTTGACCTTTTGGAGTTTGAAAACTATCCATACAGCGATGAAATGAGGGAAAAGATATTTGAGCTCTTCAGCCCAGAAACGGGTACTGTGGATAAAATTTGCCATATGAATTTCATCCTTGGAGAGCTGTTTGCAAATGCTGCGCTTGGTGTTATAAAGAAAGCGGGACTAACACCAGATAAGATAGATTTGATAGGCTCCCATGGACAGACTATTTATCACATACCTTCACCTATCGAGGATAGCGGATACATGGTAAGGTCTACACTTCAGATTGGTGAACCGGCTGTCATTGCTGAGCGGACAGGTATTGTAACAGTAGCTGATTTCAGGGTAAGGGATGTGGCTGCTGGAGGTCAGGGAGCACCTCTGGTACCCTATACTGAGTATATAATGTATCGAGAAGAGGACAAGACAATAGCTCTGCAGAACATAGGGGGTATAGCAAACGTCACGGTGCTGCCTGCTGGTTGTGAACTGGATGATATCATTGCCTTCGACAATGGACCGGGTAACATGGTAATCGATGAGATTGTGAAAAGACTTACAGATGGCCGGATGAGGTTTGATGAAAACGGAGCCCTTGCGGGGAAAGGCAAGGTTGACCAGGTTCTACTCGAAGAGCTCCTTGACGATGATTATTTTAAGAAGACACCTCCCAAGACAACAGGCAGGGAGTACTTTGGCTCGCGGTATGTTGATAAGGTAATAAAGAGGGCATCAGAACTCAATGTATGGGGATATGATCTTGCAGCGACTGTTACCGCACTCACAGCAAAATCAATAGCTTTGAGCTATAGAGACTTTATAATGAATCAATATGGCTTAGACAGGGTCATAATAGGAGGGGGTGGCAGCTACAATGAAACCCTTGTAAACATGATACGAGGGTATTTGGATGGAGTGGAAGTCTTAACGCAGGAGGATATAGGCTTTAATAGCGATGCCAAAGAGGCTGTTGCCTTTGCTGTACTT
>JASEJQ010000048.1 GCA_030016635.1 Thermoanaerobacteraceae bacterium
TACCCAGAGATTCCAACAACCTTAAAACCTCATTTTTTAACATTGTTGCCAATGTCATTTCATCTATATTGTCAAAATCGCTTATAAAAAGCCTTGTTATATCAGCATATCTTTTTGGGTTATATTTGTATCCAAATTCAATAAATGAGGGTAGCAAAGCGGCCAGGCCATCGCCGTGGGTAATATTATACTTCCCGCTTAAAGGATGTTCCAAGGCATGCACCAGCGACGTAGCAGATGTGGCCATGGCCATGCCTGATAATGCAGCTGCCCATGCCATGTTTGATCTGGCATCTATATCATTGCCATCTTCATATACCTTTATGAGATTCTCAATACATAATTTAAGTGATTCATGGGCAAACATATCGCTTACAGGTGTGGCTGCAGGCCCTACATAGCACTCTAACGACTGACAGAAGGCATCTATTCCTGTGGAGGCTGTCATTGAAGGCGATAGGCTTACAACAAGTTCAGGGTCGATGATGGAAAATCTAGGGAAAGTATAATAGCTCTTGAAGGATGGCTTTAAAGATGTTTCCGGGTTTGTGATAACGGCAGCACCATCTGCCTCAGAGCCTGTTCCCGACGTGGTAGGGACCGCAATCAATGGATAGGCACCGACTATCTTTTCCTTTTCTCCTTCTGGATTCATGAAATTCCATATGGGCTTTTTATGATGAGCCGCCACAGCAATACCTTTGGCAGTGTCTATACTGCTCCCACCACCAATTGCAATAAGGAAATCGCATCCTGTATCAATTAATATTCTTGCTCCTTCATCAACTATAGTTGTGGTAGGATTAGGCTGTACACCATTATATATTGCATAATCGAGACCCTCTCCTGCAAGCATTTCAGAAATCCTGCCCATAAGGTTATCTCTATCTAAGGTAGTCCTGCCGCAAACAATGAGGGCTTTTTTACCTACTGTACCAGCAAGTTTACCCAAATTATTAAACTGGCCTGGCCCTACATAAAAATTTGTTGGAATAAAATAATTAAAGCATTTCATACACATCACTCTCCCTTTCTAAATTCCCTAATAATATCATCCAACCCCATGCAATTGATAACATCTGCAGCTTCAAGCCATCCTTTTCTGGCTATGCCAACACCATATTTTACATCATAGAACCCCTGCAGATTATGCGCATCGGGACCTATGACAAATTTAATACCCATTTCTTTTCCTGTTTTTAGCAGTCTCCAATCCATATCCAGTCTGTAAGGGTTGGCATTTATTTCAATCACTTTTTTGTTCTTTGCAGCCTCCTCCATGATTCTCCTCATGTCTATCCTGTATCCCTCTCTGGATAACAGCAATCTGCCAGTGGGATGTCCCAAAATAGTCAGATACGGATTATTTAATGCTCTTATTATCCTTTCTGTCATATCTTCCTCAGACAGGCCGAAATTAGAATGAACAGAGCCTATGATAAAATCAAATTCCTTTAGCAGTTCATCAGGATAGTCTAAACTGCCATCAGGCAATATATCTGATTCAATACCCTTGAGTATTCTGATGTCGCTTATCGTTTTATTGATATTGTCTATCTCCTCCCATTGCCTCAATATATCATCCAGTTTTAAACCACCTGCATAATAGGCGGACTGGCTGTGGTCTGTAATACCAAGATAGCTGTATCCCAATTCTTTTGCCTTATGCGCCATCTCCTCTATTGTACAGCTTCCGTCACTGTAAACAGTATGCACATGAAATATCCCTTTTATATCTTCGTCGGTAATGAGTTCTGGGAGGCTATGATTTGCTGCCGCCTCTATCTCCCCCATATCCTCTCGCAGCTCAGGTGGTATAAATTCCAGCCCAAGTACCTCATAAAGCTCAGATTCATCCGCCACCAGTATATTGGTATCATCTTCTTTAAAAAGGCCATATTCATTCATCTTAAGCCCCATTTCTTTGGCCCTATGTCTTAAGGAAACATTATGTTCTTTACTGCCGGTAAAATATTGAAGTGCATAAGGAAATTCATCCGGCTTTATAACCCTCAGGTCAACTTGAATTCCATAATTTGTATATATACTGCTCTTCGTTTCCCCTATCGCTATAACATCTCTTACATAATCTCCATCCGTAAAGGCATCCATGACTATCTCAGGTTCATCAGAGGCCACCAGTATATCAATATCACCTATAACTTCTTTTCTCCTCCTCAGACTGCCGGCAATCTCTATCTTTCTGATACCCTTTAAGGTCTTAAGGTGTTCAAGTATTATCCCGGCCTGGCCATAAGCCTCAGAATACAAGTATTTACCCTGGTATTTTTTATACTGGCCAATCCCCTCCAGAATCTTTTTCTGGGTTTTCTCTCCAAAACCAGGAAGTTCAACAAGACGGTTCTCAATACATGCATATTCCAGTTCTCCTATCGTTTTTATGCCAAGCTGTTTATATAGCACACCAACCTTCTTTGGTCCAACCCCCGGTACATTTAACAGCTCTAACAGACTCTCCGGAAACTCAGCCTTTAAATCCTCATAATATTTCAAGCTGCCTGTTGTATAATACTCGGTAATCTTTTTATTAAGGGCATCCCCTATCCCCTTCAGATCCTTAAGCCTATCCTCTTTTATCAGGGTTTCTATATCCTCATTCAGATTCTCCAGTATCCTCACCGCATTATAATATGCCCTGGACTTAAAAGGACTCTCTCCCTTTATCTCCAGGAGTTCACCAATCCTGTTCAAAATGTCAATTATATTCTTTTTATCCATTCTCCTCACCTTCTTTCGCTTTCTTAAAATATCTTTTTTCTCCCACTTTATAAAATATATAGGTTGTCTGACCTTCATTCATCGCCGGCACATCAATACTAAAGGATGAGCCAAAAGTGTCTTTATTCCCCTTTATGTAAATAAAATTGTTCCCCTTGCCAAAACACTCCAGAGTCCTTTTACCATTATTTAATAGAAAATCAAATCTCAAAATTTCAGCAAAAGGTTCATATACCTCAGGTAAAACGTCATGTATGAATCTTAGAAATATACAGTATAAGTCGTCCCTGGAATGTTGGCTGTTAAAAAACCCTGTATCTTTCAGGTATTTACAAAGAATAAAATACATCTCATAGGGTTCCTTAAAAATATTCAGCAGATATTTAAGCGAAAAATCAAAGCAATGAGAGTTATAGTATTTATCAATCAAAAACGCTATATTTTTTAAAAAAGACAGATGCTCATAGTCAATAAAGTCACTGCACAAAATTTCATAAGGAGGTTTGTCCAAAAATTTGATACCATACCTACCTGTTTCTTCCCTGATGCTCGTACCTTTAAGCAGTTTTAAAAAACCAAGTTGTATCTCTGAGGGTTCTAAGTTATACACCCTATTAAACCCATCTACTATACTTTCATAGCCCTCATTGGGTAAACCCGCAATGAGGTCAAGATGGGTCTTTATGCCGACCTCATTTAAGGAGTTCATAACCCATGTAAGATGTTCAAAATCTTCGTTCCTTCTTACGGTCTTTAAGGTATTTTCATTCAGTGACTGCACACCTATCTCGAACTGAAACATATCAGGGTCGAGTCCTCTTAGCACCCTTACAATAGATTCGTCTATCTGAGCAGAAACCATCTCCATATGAAACCTCATGCCGCTGTATTTAGAAAGCAATTTAAAGAGCTCAACTGCCCTCTTTTTGTTGCAGTTAAATGTCCTATCCACTAACTTGATAAATCTTACTCCCCTTTCATAAAGCCATAAAATCTCCCTGTCTACCCTATCTATATCCCAGAATCTCGTCCTTCTGTCCAGAGACGAAAGGCAGTAGACACAATTAAAGGGACACCCCCTGGATGTTTCATAATAGATGATACGGCCTCTGTTTGCAGCAATATCCTCATCATCATAGGGAAAAGGTATTAGAGAAGGTTCCAGATAATTACCAGGTGGGTTGGTGATAACTTTCCCACTGTACTCAAAAGAAACGGCAGGTAAACTAAAAAGCGGCATATCATTTTCAAGTGCATAAATCAATTCTTTCAGGGCATACTCGCCTTCACCGCTCACCACAAAGTCAGCACCTTCATGTATATAACCTGCCGGGTCAAAGCTTACCTCCGGTCCGCCCAGTATTAATTTTACCTGCGGCAGTATCTTTTTTACATTCCTTATAATATCCCTTACCAGTTCTATATTCCAGATATAGCAGGAAAAACCTATTACATCCGGGTGCTTTTCATATATATTTTTTAAGATATAACCCAAATGGTCATTCACTGTAAGCTCCAATATTTCTGTTTCGGCCAGACCTCCCACGGCTGCCTTCAAATACCGCACTGCAAGATTGGTATGAATATATTGAGAATTAAGAGCCACCAGCAGAAGCTTCAATCTTATCATCCCTTTTAACTGTGCATTGATTTACCAAAGGACATTGGCTGCAGTTTGCAGTCTTCCCTTTACATATTCTGTTGCCCCATGCATCAATCAGTGCATGGTACTCGTTATAAAGATATACATCCGTCTCCAGATTAGACATAAAATAAAGCTGTACCCTTGAATAATTAACAGGTTCATCTAAAAGGTTTAAAAGACGTACTAATTTTCTTGTATAGGCATCCACTACAAAAATGGGTTTTTTAGCACCGTAAAGAATAATTGCATCTGCAGTCTCCTCGCCTATTCCCGGTAATGAAAGAAGCTCATCCCTGAGAGAAGATATATCCTTATCAAATAATCTCCCCAGTTTTCCGTCATAACAATCTATAAGGTGTCTGCAAAACGCCTTTATATACTTAGCCTTTTGATTAAAGAATCGAGCTGGCCTTATAGCATCTATAATCGCCTCATCAGAAGCACTGCATATACTTACAGGATCCATAAGGTTATTTTTGTATAGATTCTCTATAGCAACCTCTACATTTTTCCAGGCTACATTCTGCGTCAGTATAGCCCCCAGTATCATTTCAAAGTCATTCTTTGATGGCCACCAATGGCGAGGGCCAAAGTAATTATAAAGGCTAAAATATATGTCCATGAGTTTTTTATTTACTTTCCTGTCCATAATAATACCTCCAGGAATATTTTATCATATCAATGAGATTATCAAAAACATTGATTTTATCATTATAAGTCTATTATATACATAGCAATAACATCCCGGCACCTGAGCGTTCGTCTTGATACTCTACCAATTTGTTGCTGCATTTCACAGGGTACGCCTCCATTCGGCGTCCTTGCCTCAGGTCGGCTCATCTGGCGTCCATGCCAGATGAGCCTGCTCTATTTGCTCCAAATCTAAGAGTATAATAGTCTCTTTTTAAGGCTGCCTTGGATGTTATATACCATGTTCATTAAGTATTTAAATTGGAACATTGAAATCAATGCAGCAATATTATATAATAATATTAGTTATTTTTTTAACATGGAGGTTCTATATGAAACTATCTGATATAATCTCCCTTCTTAATGCAGAACCTTTAAATCAGTTTGATCCTGATATAGATGTTGTAAACGCCTGTGGATCTGACCTGTTAAGTGATGTCTTGGCCGCCAGATATGATAAATCCCTACTTCTCACGGGTGTAACCAATATACAGGTAATAAGAACTGCAGAAATCAGTGACATCAAGGCGGTGGTATTTGTACGAGGGAAAAGACCTCAGGATGACGTGATTTCACTTGCGACTAAATTATCAATACCATTGATGACCACCTCCAATTCCATGTTTGCAGCCTGCGGCATACTATATAAAAATGGACTACCACCGGGGGATGTCCAATGAGTGAAACATATACATTAAGTTTTAATATAAAAGCAATGGACTTTTCAGCAGCAGGCGAAGCATCAAGCACCATCAAAAAAGTGCTTATGCATCTCGGCATGCCACCCTCTGTCATAAAAAGAGCTGCTGTATGCAGTTATGAAAGTGAAATGAATATAGTGATTCATTCCTATGGTGGCACATTGACCTTAAGTATTGATAGTTCACAAGTTATAATTAATGCCATCGACATCGGTCCAGGTATTCCTGATATAGAGAAAGCCATGGAGGCGGGTTATTCTACAGCCCCGGAAGAAATTAAAGAAATGGGGTTTGGCGGTGGAATGGGCCTTCCAAATATCAGGGACAATGCAGATATATTGGAAATTACATCATCCAGTGCCGGCACAAACGTTAAAATAGTAATCAATATAGGGGGATAGCTATGGCACTTCATTCTGTAGTCTTAAACGAAGCGAAATGTAAGGGCTGCACCAACTGCATAAAACATTGCCCCACAGAAGCAATAAGGGTAAGAAATGGAAAAGCCAGAATTATAGAAGACCGGTGTATAGATTGCGGTGAATGTATAAGGGTTTGTCCAAACCATGCAAAAGAAGCCCTTATGACACCTCTTAGTGAGATCAACAGGTTCAGATATAAAATTGCGCTCCCTGCCCCATCTTTTTACGGTCAATTTAAGCAACCAATAGAAATTGTTCTGGGGAGTCTATTGAATATTGGTTTTGATTACATTTATGAAGTAGCAAGTGCAGCCGAGCTTACATCCCGTTATATTAATAAATATCTTAAAGATGAAAATATAAAAAGACCGGCTATTTCCTCTTCCTGCCCATCTGTGGTAAGACTGATTATGCTTGAATTTCCAGGTCTTATAGATAACATCATCAGGGTTGAATCTCCAATGGAAATAGCCGCAAGAATAGTAAAAAAGCATTTTAGTAAAAAACTTAGCATCTCAGAAGGAGAAATAGGTGTATTTTTTATATCTCCCTGTGCTGCTAAGATGACAGCAGTTAAGAACCCCATAGGGACTGAAAAATCATCAGTAGATGGTGTAATCTCCATGCAAGATTTAGCCCCATATGTTTTAAAAACTGATAAGACTAATGAATTTAAAATTCAATCATCTACAGAAGGAATAGGTTGGGCAATAAGCGGAGGCGAAAGCAAGGCAGCACAGATAGAAAATTCACTTTATGTAGATGGAATACACAACTGCATTGAGGTATTGAGAGAAATTGAACTTGGCAAATTAAACGACATTGAATTTTTTGAGGGCCTGGCCTGTCCTGGCGGATGTATTGGTGGCCCACTGACCGTAGAAAATCTCTATGTATCTAAAAACCGTATCAAAAAACTCATGGACTCAATACCAGAATGTAAACATACTCCTGAAATTCTTGAAATAGCTAATCCTGACCTATTTCGCATGGAAAAAGAAATTGGTTCCACAAGCAGCCTAACGCTTGATGAAGATATAGGAAAAGCAATTGAAAAACTTACAATGATTGACCAGATCGTACCTACCCTACCAGGACTTGATTGCGGAGCTTGTGGAGCTCCTACATGTAAAGCCTTAGCTGAGGATATAGTAAGGGGCTGGGCAAGCGAAATGGACTGTATCTTTATTCTTAAAAAGAAGATATCTACTCTTGCAAAAGAGGTAGCAGAAATATCCACAAAACTGCCACCTACTTTGCATGAAGAAGGAGGCAATTCAAGTGAAGGTTAGCGAAATAGCAAACACTTTAAATCTCAAACTATTAAGCGGCGCTGGAGGGTTGGATAAAGAAGTAAATGATGTGTATATATGCGATCTATTAAGTTTTGTAATGTCCCATGCCAGTGAAAATTCTCTGTGGATTACCGTCCAGACTCATATAAACATAGTAGCCATCGCTGTACTTATAGGCATCTCTTGCATAGTAATACCAGAAAGTATCAGTGTAGATGAAGATACCCTATTAAGAGCAGAAAAAGAATCAATACCAATATTCACGACACCATATACTGCCTATCAACTGGCATGCAGGCTCAGGGAACTGGGTATATGAAACTATACTATGACCTCCATATACACACCGCCCTCTCACCCTGTGCAGATAACAGCATGACACCAAACAACATTATCAATATGGCTCACTTGAAGGGTCTTGATATTATCGCCATTACTGACCATAACAGCGGCCTTAATCTCCCACCGTTTTTTGAAATCGCCCCGCGAGATTTAATAATAATCCCCGGGATGGAGGTTCAATCAAGTGAAGAGGTACACCTGCTCTGCTATTTCAAGAAACTGGATGATGCCATGAAATTCAATGAAATCATAGAAGGCCATCTGCCATCTGTACCCTCTTCGCCATATTTTGGAGAACAACTTATTTTAGATTCCAATGATAATATCATAGGTACCTATGATAAACTCCTTCTAAACTCTGTAGATCTATCAGTAAATGAGATTTATAAAATAATTATTAATAATGGCGGAGCAGTAGTACCCGCTCATATCGATAGACCCCACTTTAGCTTGATATCCAATCTTGGCATAGTGCCCGAGGGAATGCATTTTAAGTCAGTAGAACTCACAGAACATGACAGCGAATCTTTTTACAAAAAATTTTTCTATGAAATACGCGGTTTTTATTTTCATCGGATGCTCATTCCCTCGGTGAAATAAATGAAAGATTGAATTATATTGACATCAAATTTTCAAATATTGAGCATATATTTGATTATTTATTATCAAATTTATAGCGTCTTGCCCAGCAAAATTTAAACTTTTCTTGTTGCAATTGTCTTTATGTTCTTATCTTCTTCAAAATATTTATATAACATATATGAAAGTTCTTACGGTGCAAAATTTTTATATTCTATGTGTTAAACTTTAAACAAAAATATGTTATAATATTGTCAAAAGAAATATTAGGAGGTATGAATATCATGACTGCCCTTTTAGAAGACGTTAAAGAAAAAGATAAGTATAAGAGACTCCATGATGTAATTGATGCATACAAAGACAAACCTGGCGCTTTGATACCGGTCATGAATGAGGCGCAGGAGATTTTTGGCTATTTACCCTTTGAAGTTCAGAAAGAAATATCTGAGGGGCTTAATGTTCCACTTACAAAGGTATATGGAATAGCCACCTTCTATTCTCGTTTTACGCTGCATCCAGCTGGTAAATACCGCATAGGTGTATGCCTTGGTACTGCATGCTATGTAAAGGGTTCTTCCCTGATACTGGATAAAATAAAAGAAAAATTGGGCATAGACGTAAACGAGACCACACCGGATGGAAAATTTTCTATAGATTCTACACGTTGTCTCGGTTGCTGCGGCCTGGCCCCTGTCATGATGATAAACAACGATGTCTATGGCAAATTATCCCCTGATGATGTTGACAAGATCTTAGAGAAATATAAATAAAATGAAAGACATATCACTGCACCTTTTAGATATAGTTCAGAATTCAATTGAAGCTAAATCAACGCTCATAACAATAAAATTAATTATTGTTCCGTCAGATAGAAAATTTTATCTTATAATACGTGATAACGGATGTGGTATAGAGCATAACAGGCTTCAGCATCTCACCGACCCATTCTATACCAGCAGAAAAACGCGTAATGTAGGCTTAGGTCTCTCACTTTTAGATGCTTCAACCCATCGAAGCCTTGGAAAGTTAAAGCTATATTCAATAAGGTCAAAGGGAACAATTGTTATGGCCTCATATAGTTTTAAAAGTATCGATACCCCGCCACTGGGAGATATAAAGGCCAGCATATTATCATTAATAGTTTTAAACCCACAAATTGATTTCAAATTGGTTTTAAGGTCTAAAACCACTGATTATACTCTGGATACAAGATACATGAAAGAAATACTGCAGGATGTACCAATCAATGATCCTGATGTTGTAAGGTATTTAAAACAAAAGCTTGAAAATGATCTTAGGGATTTTGAGGAGGAATATAAAATGATGACCCTTGAAGAACTTGAAAAGATAAGAAAAGAGGCCCTTGAAAGGGTGCAGCTTCGTAAAGAAAGAACTGGGACAAGGATCGTTGTTGGCATGGCTACATGCGGCATCTCCGCAGGGGCCAGGCCGGTATTAGAGGCAATCATGGATGAGGTATCTAAAAGAGGACTATCTGACGTAGTGGTCTCTCAAACCGGTTGCATAGGGCTTTGCAAATATGAACCTATAGTCGAAGTTTTAAGGCCAGGTGAAAACAAGGTCACATATATCAAAATGGACCCTGAAAAAGCTAAAAAGATGATAGCAGAGCATATTGTAAACGGTCATGTTGTAAAAGAATGGACCATAGAAAGTATACAATTATAAGGAGGATTGAACATGCCTTTCTACAGATCTCATGTGCTTATATGTGGAGGAACAGGATGCACTTCCAATAATTCCGATGCTGTTGCAGAGAAATTTAAGGAAGAACTTAAAAAACATGGACTGGAAGAAGAGATACAGATAGTAAGGACAGGATGTTTCGGGCTCTGTGAGCTGGGGCCGGTAGTAATAGTATATCCAGAAGGTGTATTTTACAACAAAATAAAACCCGAATATGTGCCTGATCTGGTAGAAGAACACCTACTAAAAGGCAGAATAGTAAAGAAATACGTATATGGTGAGACTATTGAAGAAGGGGGCAAATTCCTTCCATTAGAGGAGACAAAGTTCTTTAAAAACCAACTCAGGATAGCCTTGAGAAACTGTGGTGTAATTAACCCTGAAGATATCGAAGAATATATAGCTATGGATGGCTATAAGGCACTGGGTAAGGTCCTGACTGAAATGACCCCACAGGATGTTATAGACATAGTGAAAAAATCAGGCCTTAGGGGCCGTGGCGGTGCAGGTTTCCCAACCGGGCTCAAATGGCAGTTCACCCATGATGCTAAAGGGACGCAGAAGTATGTTGTATGCAACGCTGACGAGGGCGACCCTGGTGCCTTTATGGATAGAAGCATTCTTGAGGGAGACCCGCATAGCGTAATAGAAGCCATGGCCATAGCAGCCTATGCCGTAGGTGCTAATTATGGATATATATATGTCAGGGCTGAATATCCCATGGCGGTAAAAAGGTTGACCATAGCCATAGGCCAGGCCAGGCAGTACGGCCTTCTTGGCAAGAATATCTTTGGCTCTGGTTTTGACTTTGATGTTGAGATAAGGCTTGGAGCAGGAGCCTTCGTATGTGGTGAAGAAACAGCACTTATGAACTCGGTCATGGGACTAAGAGGCGAACCCAGACCAAGACCTCCATTCCCGGCTAACAGCGGTGTGTGGGACTCCCCTACCCTTTTAAATAACGTGGAAACATACGCAAACATACCACCCATAATATTAAACGGTCCTGAATGGTTTAGTTCCATAGGTACAGAAAAATCCAAAGGCACTAAAGTGTTTGCACTGGGTGGCAAAATCAATAACACAGGTCTTGTGGAGATACCAATGGGTACAACCCTCAGAGAAATAATATATGACATTGGTGGCGGCATACCAAACGGTAAAGAATTCAAGGCTGTTCAGACAGGTGGGCCATCAGGAGGCTGTATAACGAGGGAAAACCTGGATACCCCCATAGACTATGATTCCCTTATAAACATCGGGACCATTATGGGTTCCGGTGGCATGATTGTAATGGATGAAGATAACTGTATGGTTGATATAGCCAAATTTTTCTTAGAGTTTACCGTAGACGAGTCCTGTGGAAAATGTCCTCCATGCCGTATAGGTATGAAAAGAATGCTTGAAATACTAAATAAAATAACATCTGGAAATGGCGAAGAAGAAGACATTGAAAGATTAGAAGAACTGGGCAATTTCATTAAGTCTGCAGCCCTGTGCGGTCTTGGCCAGACAGCCCCAAATCCGGTACTTTCTACTTTAAAATATTTTAGAGATGAATATGAGGCTCATATAAAAGATAAAAAATGCCCTGCAGGCGTATGCCAGGCACTCATTCAGTACTACGTCGACAGTGAAAAATGCCATGGCTGTGCAAGACCGCTGTGTGTCAAGAATTGTCCCACAGGTGCAATTTCAGGTGTACCAAAGTCACCCTATTCTATCAATCAAGAGATATGTACCAAATGCGGTGCCTGTATGGAAAGCTGCCCATTTAATGCAATCTATAAGAAATAACGGGAGGAGATATGAATGGAGATGGTAAAGGTAACAATAGACGGCATAACAAAAGAAGTACCCAAAGGTTATACCGTCCTTGAAGCTGCTCACTCAATGAATATACACATACCCACCCTATGTTATTTGAAAGATATTAATAAAATAGGAGCATGCAGGGTATGCCTTGTAGAGATTGAAGGGGCAAAAGGTTTACAGACTTCCTGTGTATATCCGGTATCTGATGGAATGGTTGTAAGGACCAATACAGCCAGAGTAAGGAAAGCCAGGAAATATAATGTAGAGCTGATACTTTCAGCTCATGATAGAAGCTGCCTCACCTGCATCCGAAACAAAAACTGTGAACTCCAAACCTTAGCTGAAGAGTTTAATGTAGATGAGATTCATTTTGATGGTGATAACATACACTACCCTATCGATGATCTATCGCCATCCATCGTAAGAGACCCCAACAAATGTGTACTGTGCAGAAGATGTATAGCCGCCTGCAATGAACAAACTGTTTATGCTATAGGTATCAACAATAGAGGGTTTAGATCAATCATTTCTCCTGTATTCGGCAGGAGCTTAAATGAATCACCATGTATAAACTGCGGACAGTGCATAATATCATGCCCCACCGGTGCTCTAAGAGAAAAATCTAGCATAGAAAAAGTGTGGGACGCCTTAAATGACCCTGATACCCATGTTGTAGTTCAAACTGCACCGGCAGTAAGGGCTGCACTGGGTGAGGAATTTGGCTATCCCATAGGCACACTGGTAACCGGTAAAATGGTTGCCGCCTTGAAGAGGCTTGGATTCGATAGGGTATTCGATACAGACTTTGCTGCTGACCTAACCATTATGGAAGAAGGTAATGAACTATTAAAAAGATTAGAAAACGGGGGACCACTCCCATTAATAACCTCATGTAGCCCCGGATGGGTAAAATTCTGTGAAGAGTATTATCCTGAATTTATTGAAAACCTTTCAACATGCAAATCTCCCCATATGATGCTGGGCGCTATAATAAAAACGTATTATGCACAAAAAGCAGGTATAGAACCAGAAAAGATATTTGTCGTATCTGTTATGCCATGTACAGCCAAGAAATACGAAATAGAGCGGCCTGAGATGGCTCTCTATGGCATTAAAACAGTAGATGCAGTCCTGACTACAAGAGAACTGGCAAGAATGATAAAAGAAGCTAATATTAAATTCACATCACTCCCGGATGAAGATTTTGATGACCCACTGGGCGAGTCCACAGGTGCCAGTGTAATATTTGGGGTCACTGGTGGTGTAATGGAGGCCGCCTTGAGGACAGTAGCTGACATAGTAGAAGGGAAAGACCTGGACAAAATTGATTATCAGCAGGTACGCGGACTTGATGGAGTGAGAGAGTCTTTAGTGACCATCAACGGCATGGAAATAAAAATAGCCATAGCAAATGGTACAGGGAATGCCAGAAAGCTTCTTGATGCAATAAAGTCTGGCGAAACTTTCTACCATTTCATTGAAATTATGGGATGTCCAGGCGGTTGTATCAACGGTGGTGGACAGCCTATCGTCCCATCCAGAATAAAGATGGATCTGGATGTAAAAGCTTTGAGGGCCAAAGCAATATATGAAGAAGATGCACAAAAGGCAATAAGAAAATCACATAAAAATCCGCAAATAATTAAGATATATGAAGAGTTCCTGAAAGAACCTTTGAGTGAAAGATCTCACCACCTGCTTCACACTGAATATGAAAGAAAAGAACTCTATTCCTCAAAAAACAATAAAGAAAACAAAAAATCAGCCACTGCTGCAAAATAGCATAAAAACTCCATCCAGTCACCGGATGGAGTTTTTATTATGAATAAAAAGTATCAACATACGCAAAAATATCTTTATAAAAATTAAAAAGGAGATGCCTATTATGATACAATTAGCTTATAAAATTAACAATGATATTAAAGATACACATAGTGTTTTACAAATAACACAGGGGATGACCGCAGTTGAAGAAGAGTTGATACATATTATCAATCAGAGTGACATAATAGTGCGTGATATGATTAAAAACCTGTTTAATGCTGGCAAAAGGATAAGGCCAAGATTGGTACTCCTTTCTGGTATGTGTTTTAACGAGCTTAACAAAAAGATGATATATTCTGCAGTCTCAGCAGAATTAATACATACAGCATCTCTCGTACATGACGATATTATAGATATGTCTGACTTTAGAAGGAATAGCCCCACCATTAACTACGTATATGGTAATCACACCGCTGTATTGGCAGGTGATTTTCTTTTTGCCCATGCCTTTGAAGCATTGTCGTCCTATAATCTAACCAGAAGCATGTCATATCTTGTAAAAGCCATACAGGAAATGTGCGTTGGGGAGATCATGCAGGTTCACAGACGGTTCGATACCAGCACAACCGAAAGAGATTATATCGATTATATAGGCATGAAGACAGCATCATTGATTTCTGCATGCTGCAAGGCGGGTGCTGAAAATGCCGGAGCAGACAATGAAAGCATTGAATTAATGGGCTATTTTGGATATAATATCGGCTGTGCCTTTCAAATAATAGATGACATTCTCGATATAACCGGCAACAGGAAAGAATTGGGAAAGCCAGCCGCTCATGATATAATCGAAGGAGACATAAGCTTGCCTTTTATATATCTCTTTGAAGATAAAAAATACGCGAATAAGTATGGGGATGTGCTGCTTAATAGACAGGTAAATTCTCATGTAAGGGAGAGCATTATACATGATGTGCAAAATTCTGATGCTATTTTAAAATCAAGACATAAAGCAGAAGAGTTCGTAAACCAGGCAATAAGGGCGCTCCTATCTTTGCCGCATACCATTTATAGAGATATACTCGTAGAGATGTCCATAGACATTATAGGCAGACATTATTAATTATACCCTTCCCTTCTTTCTCAAAGTTTTGCATAAATGATATAAATCTCTTGCATACCTGCCGGTGAATTTCATTATATCTTCGGTGCTTTCTGCATGCCTATCGATATCAGCTTTGGGGTCAGAGAGATACAAGGCAAGAAGGCCATCTATCACCATCTGGTGAAAATAAAAATATTTTAATGTCTTGGCATAATTTACTGAGTTTGCATAAAAATATTTTAAGCGTTCTTCAGACTCTTTCACATCTCTGTAATAACTTATAAAATTCAAATCATGGCTTTTAATATCATCAAAAAGGTCTACGTAATAATCCAGCAGTATATGCAGGCCGCATATCCATGGTAAATATGCATTGAAAATCTTTTCCGCCTCTCTTTTGGTTAACTCATCTTTAAAAGCCGCAGCAACAAGCACAAATACGCCCAGAGTAGACCCGCTGGCTGCCGCAAACTCCCATCCGCTAATCCCGGGATAATTTACAGTGTATTGACTGAACCATTCCTTCATTTTTCTTTCTCTTATATCAGGAGATAAGTGTTTGTATACCTGGAGGTCAGAATACAGTTCTGAAAAATAAATTATCTTATCCCTTATCACATCGTAAGATGGAAGACATGATATAACTTTTTTACATTCATTTACCAATCTAATGAGATATTTATCATCACTTTTATAGGGATAATATTTATAATAATCATTGTAGCTATCATCTGGTAAAAGGGCATCTCGCATAGCAAGGTGTAAATTTTTAAAGGCCATCTCATCGTATACTCCTGCCCTATCGCATAGGTTATCCAGATAATCGCTTATTGTCTGATATGCAACAATGAAATGAACCATCTTTGCCATGTCGGTACCAGGGTATAATGAATAAATGCTTCCGCCCTGGCAGTGGAATTTCTTTGTATATATGCTGTTCAGTGCCTGTTTTGACAGTACCTCATCAGGCATATTCTCTGCTATATTTATATAAAATTTGAGTTCATCATCTACCATCGGAAAAATACGAAAGATAAATTTATAAATCTTAATGGACTCATATATAATATTATTTGATAGCAATGTGGCATTCCCTCCATATTTTGCTTATCTTATTTTTTACAAATATAAGCAAAAATATGAGTTAAAATTTTTATATAATAAAAAAACGCAGTTAACATATAACTGCGCTTACTTTTATTTCTTATTTTGGTGGAGACGATGGGAATCGAACCCACGACCTCGTGAATGCCATTCACGCACTCTCCCAACTGAGCTACGTCCCCACTATTACTTTATGGTGGGGATAACAGGGCTCGAACCTGTGACCTCTACGATGTCAACGTAGCGCTCTGACCAAGCTGAGCTATATCCCCTTGCGATTCACTGGTGGGGTTAACAGGACTCGAACCTGTGGCCTCTACGATGTGAGCGTAGCGCTCTAACCTGCTGAGCTATAACCCCGTCAACAATCTGTATTATAACATATAACCCTTAATCTGACAAGAATATTTTGGTGGAGATAAGGGGATTCGAACCCCCGACCTCCTGCATGCGAAGCAGGCGCTCTCCCAGCTGAGCCATATCCCCACAACACATAATATTATAACAGTATATACAACGTTTTTCAAGTGGTTGTATCTACGTTTGTGTCAAGTATTTGTTGGCACCTTTCTATTTACATAATCATCCATTTTTGCATATTCATGTTTATACA
>JASEJQ010000049.1 GCA_030016635.1 Thermoanaerobacteraceae bacterium
ATACCCAAGTGGCTAAAGGGGGCAGACTGTAAATCTGTTGGCGCGGCCTTCGATGGTTCGAATCCATCTCCCTCCACCATACATAAGCCTATAAGGGCTATTTTTTATTGTGTATATTTGACTTATTATGTATTATATGCTATCATATCTTCGTAAATTTGAATTGAATAGATAAGATTCTCTTATCAAGAGTGGTGGAGGGACAGGCCCTGTGAAACCCGGCAACCAGCTTTGCATGGTGCTAATTCCTGCAGAATGAATAATTCTGAAAGATGGGGGAAAAGGAAATATGCCTCTTCTTTTGGAAGAGGTTTTATTATGTAATTTTAAAGGAGGAAAAAGATGAAAAAATTATTTACTTCTGAGTCAGTTACAGAAGGGCACCCGGATAAAATATGCGACCAGATAGCCGATGCTGTGCTGGATGCGATTATAGCTCAGGACCCCAATGCCAGGGTTGCCTGCGAGGTGGCTACTATAACCGGACTGGTGCTGGTTATGGGGGAGATAACCACTCAGTGTTATGTTGATATACCTAAGATAGCTCGCCAGACAATAAGAGAGATTGGATACACAAGGGCTAAATTTGGATTTGACGGTGATACCTGTGCCATAATAACATCAATTGATGAACAGTCACCGGATATAGCATTGGGAGTAAATCAGTCTCTGGAAGTAAAAAAGGGATATTCGGGTAGTGCATATGACATGATTGGTGCCGGTGACCAGGGGATGATGTTTGGCTATGCATGTAATGAAACCCCGGAGCTCATGCCTATGCCAATTTCCTTTGCCAATAAGCTGGCGAGGAGATTGGCGGAAGTTAGAAAAGACGGTACTATTCCCTATCTCAGACCGGATGGCAAAACTCAGGTGACCATTGAGTACGATGATGATAGGCCGGTGAGGGTTGACGCTATTGTGGTTTCGGCCCAGCATCATCCGGAGGTGGACCATGATACTATAGAAAAAGATATCATAGAATATGTCATTAAACCTGTCATCCCAGCGGAGTTCTTAGATGATAACACAAAATACTATATAAATCCAACGGGCAGGTTTACCGTGGGTGGCCCTCAAGGTGACTCAGGACTTACCGGACGTAAGATTATTGTGGACACTTATGGTGGATATGCAAGACATGGCGGCGGGGCTTTCTCCGGGAAAGACCCAACAAAGGTTGACAGGTCAGCCAGTTATGCGGCCAGATATGTGGCTAAGAATATTGTTGCTGCCGGTATTGCAGATAAGTGCGAGGTGGAGCTGGCGTATGCAATAGGTGTGGCCAGGCCAATATCCGTAAGGGTCGATACCTTTGGCACGGGAAGAATACCGGATGATAAAATTATTGAACTGATAAATAATAATTTCGACCTAAGACCGGCAGCAATTATAGATAAACTGGACTTAAGAAAACCAATTTATAGACAGACAGCAGCATATGGTCATTTTGGCAGGACAGACCTTGACCTCTCATGGGAAAAGACAGATAAGGCAGAAGAGTTAAGAGAACAGGCATCAGTAAAAAATCTGATATAGCAATTGCTATATCAGATTTTTTATAAACACGGAGGGGTGTTTTTCCAGGTCAATTATTTTATCGGTTGTGGAAATCTTTATTTTAGGTCTTAAAGGGAACGACCTGTTGGAATCAATTACTATACCCTCTTCGCCAGTGGATAGAAGTACCCTTGCACCTACTGGATATACATCAATAGCGAAGAGAAAGACCTTGGTCAAAACAGGATCAAGTATGAGGCCTGCATTACTCAATATATATTCTGCAGCTTCATGAGGTAATACCTTGCTTTTATATACCCTATCAGACGTCAGAGCATCATATATATCTGCAATGGTTACAATCCTGGCCCAAAAACTTATCTGTTCATCCCTTATCCCTAATGGATAACCACTTCCATCCCACTTCTCGTGATGCTCAAGGGCAATGCGCGCCACACTATCATTATAGACACCGGTTTTTAACAAAATCTCATATCCTTTATTAGTGTGTCGCTTTATTAACTCAAATTCTTCATCTGTTAATTTGCCAGGTTTTAATAGGATATCATCGGGTACCTCGCATTTGCCCACATCATGTAACAGTGCACCTCTTCCAAGGTCTCTCAGTTCTTTATCATCCATTTCAATATTTTTCCCTACCGCAAGGCTATAAAGACATACATCCAGTGAATGATAATAGGTATAAAAATCTTTTTTCTGTAACCGATTTAGTAATATAATATTAAAGTCTATTTCACCCACAATGTCTATCAATGCATCAAGTATTGCTTCTACACATTCTACATCAATTAAGCCACTCTTAAATGCATTTGTAAAAATGTCTTCAACCCTTATTGAAAAGTCTTCATAAATCTTTATAAAAGAGTCATTTTTGTCAATGTATACCTTTTCTATTCCAAGGTTGCGCAGCTTATCTATATAGGAAGCCTTAACATAGCTTCCAGAAAAGAGAAGGACTTTTCCTGACGAAGAAAGAATGTCTTTGGCTATTTTCATTCCAGGTTTTACATCATCAAGAGATAGGGCCTCCATTATTTACACCCCCCTCTTTTTGCTATATTAAGTATATCATAGAAGTATATAAAAGGGGTATACAATATTAAAAATTTGTCGAAATATGTTACAAAAAGTATTGTTTACTCATTATTTTTGGTATGGTTGTAGAACCATGCGGCATAATATATATACTATTTATAGACTCATTACTGACTATGTTGTAAATCGTATCATTGACATCGTCCACTGTTATAAATCCCATGTCTTTTACTGTCTTATCGGGCTCTTTTGACAGGAGATAAACCCTGTATTTTTGAGCTGTATAAACCGCATAGTAAAATATATAACCATCTATAGTAAAATGTTTGCGAAGTTCTACCTCAAGGTTATCAAAAGGAAGATATTTGCCCCATCCATAAAATTTATCACTGCCGCCACCTTCTATGCATTCGGCCAGAAATACTATACTGCCGCCCTCTTTAGTGGCCTCTGCTGCATTGAAAAGCGACTTGGTGGCCTGATATAGATTTATATCCTTAGGATAGCCACCGCATGAAACAATCGTAAGGTCAGACGGTTTCTCTATATTTATTGAAAAGGCATCGTCGGCAAATTTACACCCTTCATACCATGCCGCATATGGGTCACCACAGAATATCCCAATCATTCTGCCATCACCATCAACGACGAGATTAATGAGAAAAACAGGACCTACCATGTTCATGGCCTCAACCATATCCCTATTTAAGGGATTATTTTCCAGTTTTCCTGTGCCAATTCTTGGGTCAATCCCTTGACCTTCAGGGTCCATTGTATGGATATGGTTTTGAAATATTGTTTTTCTGCTTGCACATCCAGGAAGTATAGATTTTCGTCCACCACCAAACCCTGCCATGTCATGGTGGACAATTCCTCCTGTAATTATCACTTTTCTATTTAAGAGCAGTTTATTAACCTCCACCTCCGTGCCCAAACTGGTAGTACCTATATATTGCAGATTGCTATAATCATCGCAGTCATGTTGTACTATATTGATCTGCCCATATATATCTTTCCCGACCAATCTGACTATCTCTTCTTCTGTCTGAAATCTATGGGTCCCGAGGGCAATTAATATAACAATATTTTCGTTTTTTATACCGTAAGAGTTTAGTTTAGTTACAAGTAGTGGCAATATACTGTCAATTCCGATCCAGCTTCGAGTAACATCGCTTATTACAATGGTTATTTCATCGGATGGACTTAAAAGATTAGATAATGGAAGGGACTTAATGGGATTATTGATATTATGGATAAATGCACCATTAAGGTCTGTAATAGGCGATAAAGCTCCCGGTTCAAGGACAGTAATATCTGAAACTTCTGGCATACTGACATTTACATATACTCTTCCATATTTTAGGCTGTATTCTATCATAATTGATTCCCCCTTCAATTTTTTATAATTATAACAAAAAATAAATAAAAATTCTATTATGAACAGATAGATGAAAGCGTTTACTTATGATTTTAAAATTGCATTGTATAAAAGTATTGAAATTTATGCATCAAGTTTAAAAGATAAATTTTATTATGCAAAATGTCATTTACCTAACATTTTAAATGTGCTAAAATAATGTTGGAAAATATTTTAAGGAGGGATAGATATGGGAGAGGTATTAAATCCTTATGAAATAGCAAAGGAACAGGTAAAAGAAGCCTGTGATAGGCTGGGCCTCGAGGATGCGGTATATGAAATTCTATCAAAACCACAGAGGTTTTTAGAGGTTGCTATTCCAGTTAAAATGGACGATGGCTCTGTAAAGGTGTTTACAGGATATCGTTCTCAGCACAACAGGGCATTGGGACCAACAAAGGGTGGTATAAGGTTCCATCAGAATGTAAGCGCAGATGAGGTAAGGGCACTCTCTATATGGATGACATTTAAGTCATCATTATTAGGTCTTCCCTATGGTGGCGGCAAGGGCGGGGTAATAGTAGACCCTAAGACATTGTCTCAAGGTGAGCTGGAGAGGCTTTCCAGGGGTTACATAAATGCTATTGCAGACTTTATCGGTCCTCAGGTTGACGTCCCTGCACCTGACGTAAATACGAATGGGCAGATAATGGCATGGATGCTTGACGAGTATAACAAAATTGTTAGAAAAGATTCCCCTGCGGTCATCACAGGCAAACCTTTGTCCATAGGTGGGTCTAAAGGCAGGACTGCGGCTACTGGACTTGGGGTGGCTATTACAGTCAGGGAAGCGGCTAAGAATATGGGAATAGACCTGACAAAGGCAAGGGTTGCCGTCCAGGGGTTCGGGAATGTAGGCAGTTTTGCTGCTAAGTTCCTCAGTCAGTATGGGGCAAAGATTGTTGCAATCTCTAACAGCAGGGTAACCATATATAATGAGAATGGACTTGACATAGAAGCTCTTGAAAAATATAATGCTGAGCACAGGAATGTTGACGGATTCCCGGGTAGCACCACTATAAATAAAGATGATATACTGTATCTTGATGTGGATATCCTGGTACCCGCAGCACTGGAGAATGTAATAACCTCTGAAAATGCAGACAGGATAAAAGCAAGGATAATAGGTGAAGGCGCTAATGGGCCAACAACTCCGGAGGCTGATGAAATACTTACAAAAAAAGACATAGTGGTTATCCCTGACATACTTGCTAATGCAGGCGGTGTCACTGTATCCTATTTCGAATGGGTTCAGAATCTCTACGGGTATTACTGGACAGAAGAAGAAGTATCTCAAAAAGAGGAACTCATGATGGTAGATGCTTTTGATGCTGTCTATAAGCTGAGCAGAGAGCACAATGTAAACCTCAGGACTGCTGCTTATATGTTGTCCGTCAAGAGGGTTGCTGAAGCAATGAAGGTTAAAGGCTGGTATTAATTTAAATGAGCCCTGCATGGGCTCTTTTTTTATTGGCCATTTTATGTTATCATCAGTTAATAACATAAGTAATTTAACTGTACTAAGGAGAAGGGGGATACATAGATTCAATGGATTACATAATGACAGACCTGGGGTTGCTCATTAAAGATGCCAATAATTTCGAACCATATCAGGTTTTTGAGAGCGGTCAATGCTTCAGATGGGAAAATGATGGGGATGGTTATGCAGGTATAATAAAAGATAAAGTTATTAAGGTTAAAAAACTGGATAGGGATATTCTAATTGAGAATGTTTCAAAAGAGGAAATTAATGATGTGATATATTACTTTGATCTTGATAGAGACTATAACGAAATTAAAGGAAAACTACAATTTGACGCATATCTGAGAGAAGCTATGGAATATGGAAGTGGCCTTCGTATATTAAACCAGGAGCCCTTTGAGTGCTTGATTTCATATATAGTTTCTTCTAATAACAGGATACCTCAAATTAAGCGTGTCGTTGACAACCTATCTAAAATGTATGGGAAGCCAATAAAATATAGGGGAAAAACATATTACACTTTTCCGTCTCCAGATGTTCTGGCCAATGTGCAGATTTGTGAAGTTCAGGAGAGCCGATGCGGATTCAGGGCGGAATATATATGCGATGCGGCAAAACGAGTGGCATGGGGCGATTTAGACCTATCTGCACTCAAGGGCCAGGACTATTTTACCGCAAAGGCTGAATTGATGAAGGTCAAAGGAATTGGCGAAAAGGTGGCTGACTGTATACTGCTTTACTCATTGCAAAAATATGAGGCATTCCCTGTGGATGTATGGGTAAATAGGGTTATGACAGAGATATATATACATCAGAAGATAAGTCTAAAGAAGGTAGGTGAGTTTGCCAGGGAAAGATTCGGAAATTTAGCTGGTTTTGCGCAGTTATACCTTTTCTATTATTACAGGAACAAAAGAGGGGGAGTAACAAATGATGGGGGTATTAATTAATTCTTTTGCTGTAGTGGCAGGCAGCATTGCTGGACTTTTTTTAAAGAAAGGGATACCTGACGGTGTACGAGAAACAGTAATGAAAGGCATCGGACTTATTACATCAATTCTGGGTATATCTTTTGCATTAAAATCTACCAATTCAATTATTATGATTCTAAGTGTTGTATTGGGTGGCATATTAGGTGAAATGATGGATATTGATAGATTTTTAAATAACGTAGGTCTAAGATTTGAACAGAGATTAAAATCCTATGGCAGCGTGTCAGAAGGGTTCGTGACAGCTACGCTTATATTTTGTGTCGGGGCCATGGCTATAGTAGGATCCATTCAGAGTGGACTTACTGGAGATAACACTATCCTGATCACTAAGTCTGGCCTGGATGGAATTACATCAGTCATATTGAGTTCTACTCTGGGGATAGGTGTACTCTTATCCTCTATATCAGTTTTTGTCTATCAGGGAGTTATAGCTCTGCTGGCCGGCCTCTTGAGTTCATTTGTAAATGATGCATTGATAAATGAAATGACAGCGGTAGGAGGACTGCTTATCTTTGGGATTTCATTGAATATATTGGGGATAACAAAAATTAAAGTGGCCAATTTGCTTCCAGCCATATTTATCCCTGTCATATACTTTTTGATTCTGGTGTAAGAAGAAATGGAGCATGATAGCTGGCACATATACTCCGCTCTGGATTAAGTAGGGCGGTTATTTTTTTGTCTGTAACCAAAAAAGAGAGTATGACATATCATGTAGTAGGAACTTGTGAAGGGGGTTGATACTATGCCATTTCTGGAGTTTGTGGAGGCCGAAGATATTCTTCTCCTGTTTCTGATATTCTTGCTGTTTGAAGATACGCTGGATAAAAACATCTTGCTGTTTTTAATACTCATATTATTTATGAAGTCCAATGATGAATTGTATTAACACAAATTACACCAGCTACATATTATGAAGTAGAAAAGGAGAAAACATAATGAAACAAAAAAACAAGATTACTCCACAAGATCAGCTGTTAGTCTTATTCTTGTTTAAAATGTATAAAGATGAGTTTGATGATCCGAATCAATTGGTTATTCTCCTTTTCATGCTCATATTCTAACCTTCAAAATTTGAAAGGAGGATTTTTATGGCAGACGCAAAAGGCGGCGGAGCTTTCGGGCTCTCCAGGGAAGACTTACTGTTAATACTATTCCTTGTCTGGTTATTCACACCAGGGATTGGCCTCTTTGGGAAGAGCGACACATCTGTAAGCGGCGGTGGACTTTTTGGTGGAGGCAACTGGAACCAGCTACTGGTAATCCTTCTCTTCCTTCTCCTCTCCGGAGGCTGTATATAAAGGATTGGGCCCTTTGGGGGCCCTTACATAAATATCATGCTGTCATTTAAAATAAGGAGGGTTAGCTTTGAATGATAATGAAAAGCCCATAGAGAATACAGATAGTCAAACTGCTTTGCCTAACAATATTAATCTTCAAGATTTGATGGCAAGTGTACAGAAAATACTGGAGGATCCCGAAAAGCAGCAGCTTTTGTTTGTGTTGAAAAAAATAATGGATACCACAGTGAATGAAAACAATGACCCCAGGGTCAATCTCTTAAACGCCATAAAGCCGTTTTTGAAGCCTAAAAGGCAGAAAACAGTTGATGCCTTTAAACAGTATTATACATACATGAATGTATTAAAGGCTCAGGAGGAGCTCAATAAATTAAATAAACAGGAGGGTGGCGAAAGTGGATTACAACATTTATAAAAGTTATGATGCTAATGATGAAATAGATTATATAGATGACGGTAAACCAGCGGTAGAGGATGAGGTATCAAAGTCAAAAAACATAAACGTGCAGTCGTTTGACCTATTTGGGATAATAATATTGCTTTTACTAATAATTTTTGTAAAAAGGTTATTTTGGGGATGGTAGCCATCCTTTTTTATTATGTTTTCTATTAAGCGTAAAATTGGTTATACAACTTAAATCAGTAATAATAATTAATCGTTGATATAATAAGAAATAGATAGTAATCAGGCAAAATATAAAGAAATATGGATATAAGTTTTGATAGTCGGCTATAATAATGTTTGATATAAAATCTTCCATTTTTTATTATATATATTGTGATTAGCACTCAATGGAGATGAGTGCTAACAAAATACTGGAGGAGGGATAAGTATGAATATCAAACCACTTGGCGATAGGGTTGTAGTAAAACCTATAGAGGCAGAAGAAGTTACAAAGAGTGGTATAGTTCTTCCCGGCACCGCAAAGGAGAAACCACAGCAGGGTGAAGTAATTGCTGTTGGCAGCGGTGAGTACATTGATGGCAAGAAGGTAGAGCTGGAGGTAAAGGTTGGCGACAAGGTAATTTATTCAAAATATGCAGGGACTGAAATAAAGATGGACGATCAGGAATACCTCATATTAAGACAGAACGACATACTGGCAATTGTAGAATAAGGAGGAGGGATAATTATGGCTGCTAAAGATATTCTATATGGTGAAGACGCCCGCAGGGCTCTGGAGAGAGGTGTCAACAAGGTAGCTGATACCGTTAAGGTTACACTTGGTCCGAGGGGACGTAACGTGGTTTTGGACAAAAAGTATGGAGCACCCACTATTACAAATGATGGTGTAACCATTGCAAGGGAGATTGAGCTGGAAGACCCATTTGAGAATCAGGGTGCCCAGCTGGTAAAAGAGGTCGCCAGCAAGACTAATGATGTAGCAGGTGATGGTACAACTACGGCTACTGTATTAGCTCAGGCTATGGTTCGTGAAGGTCTGAAGAATGTGGCTGCCGGCGCGAATCCCATGATCTTAAGGCGTGGCATTGCCAAGGCCGTAGATGCTGTTGTAGAGGAACTGAAGAAGATTTCAAAGACCATAGAGAGTAAAGAAGCCATTGCTCAGGTTGCTTCTATCTCAGCTGCAGATGAGGAGATAGGGCAGCTTATAGCTGATGCAATGGATAAAGTTGGCAAAGATGGTGTTATTTCTGTAGAAGAATCCAAATCTTTAAAGACTAACCTCGAAGTGGTCGAGGGTATGCAGTTTGACAGGGGTTACATATCCCCATACATGGTGACTGACACAGAGAAGATGGAGGCCACATTAGACGAGCCGCTGATCTTAATTACTGACAAGAAATTATCCAACGTACAGGAGATTTTACCATTACTGGAAAAGGTAGTGCAGCAGGGGAGAAAACTCCTGATCATTGCTGACGATGTAGAGGGTGAAGCTCTTGCTACATTGGTTGTAAACAAGCTGAGAGGTACATTTACATGTGTTGCCGTAAAAGCTCCAGGTTTTGGTGACAGAAGGAAAGAAATGCTTCAGGACATAGCTATACTGACCGGCGGCCAGGTTATCTCTGAAGAGCTGGGTTATGACTTGAAGACTGCTGATGTCAGCATGCTTGGTAGGGCCAGACAGGTAAAGGTTGACAAGGAGAACACCACAATTGTCGATGGATATGGCGATAAAGATGAGATAAAGAACAGGATACAGCAGATCAGGGTACAGATAGAAGAGACTACCTCTGACTATGACAGGGAGAAGCTTCAGGAGAGGCTTGCAAAACTCGCAGGTGGCGTGGCTGTAATTCAGGCGGGTGCTGCTACTGAGACAGAGCTCAAGGAGAGAAAACATCGCATTGAGGATGCATTATCTGCTACAAGGGCTGCAGTAGAAGAGGGTATAGTTCCTGGAGGCGGTGTGGCTCTGGTGAATTGCATGCCTGCTATAGACAAGATTATGAATACCCTTGAAGGTGATGAAAAGACAGGTGCCATGATTGTCAGGAGAGCACTTGAAGAACCACTAAGACAGATTGCTTTCAATGCCGGTGTGGAGGGTTCTGTTATAGTTGAAAAGATTAGAAACAGCCAGCCTGGATATGGTTACGATGCATATAAGGAAGAATTCACTGATATGATTGCTGCAGGTATTATTGACCCAACAAAGGTTACACGTTCTGCTCTGCAGAATGCGGCCAGCATAGCTTCAATGATACTTACTACAGAGGCTGTTGTAGTGGAGAAGCCGGAAAAGAATCCACCAACACCTCCAATGCCAGGCCCGGACATGGATTATTAATATGGTGAGTGAGGGGCAGGGAATAAATCCCTGCTCTTTTTATATACTATTGACATTATATATCAAAATCTGATATATTGTTTACAAACTTAGATGTTCTCCATATAATCCCGATAATATGGTTCGGGAGTATCTACTGGATGACCGAAAATCTCCAACTATGGGTGAACCCTTTATGGAGTTATGGGGTGAGCCCTCTCATTTTTATAACGAGGTGAAAAAATGGATAAAAAAGTAATAAAAGAAGGGCTTACTTTTGATGATGTACTGCTTATCCCGGCAAAATCAGAAGTTCTTCCGAAAGATGTAAATCTCAGTACAAAATTGACGGAAAGGATAAAACTCAATATACCTATCATGAGTGCCGCTATGGACACCGTTACCGAGGCAGAATTGGCAATAGCAATAGCCAGAGAAGGCGGTATGGGTATAATTCATAAAAACATGAGTATAGAGAGACAGGCAATGGAGGTGGATAGGGTTAAAAGATCTGAAAATGGGGTTATAGTTGACCCTATTTCTCTTTCACCTGAAAATACTATAAGCGACGTGCTTGAGGTTATGGAAAGATACCATATTTCAGGTGTTCCTGTAACTGTCAAGGGAAAACTTGTAGGCATCATAACAAACAGGGATATCAGGTTTGAGAACAATTATTTAAAAACAATTGCTGAGGTTATGACAAAGGATAACCTGGTAACTGCTCCAGTTGGTACAACTTTAAATGAAGCGCAGAAAATTTTAAAACAACATAAAATAGAGAAACTGCCTCTTGTAGACGATGAAGGCTATTTGAGAGGACTTATTACCATTAAAGATATAGAAAAAACTATACAATACCCCAATTCAGCCAAGGATAAAAGGGGCAGGCTTCTGGTCGGTGCTGCTGTGGGTACGGCAAAAGATACTATAGATAGGGTAAAGGCTCTGCATGATGCCCATGTAGATGTCATCGTTGTTGACACAGCCCACGGGCACTCTTCCAGAGTGATCGAGACAGTAAGAAAGGCTAAGAATTTATTCCCCGACCTTGAGCTTATTGCAGGAAATGTCGCCACGGCTGAAGGCACAAGAGAGCTGATTGAAGCAGGCGCTGACGCTGTAAAGGTTGGAATAGGCCCTGGTTCCATATGCACAACCAGAGTAATAGCCGGCGTAGGTGTACCTCAGATAACAGCGATAATGGAATGCGCTGAAGAAGCTGATAAATATGGTATATCTATAATTGCTGATGGTGGCATAAAGTACTCAGGTGATATTACTAAGGCCATTGCTGCTGGAGCGAGGATTGTTATGATAGGCAGCTTGTTTGCCGGGGCAGAGGAAAGTCCCGGACAGGTTGAAATATATCAGGGAAGAAGGTTCAAGACATATAGGGGCATGGGATCCATATCTGCCATGCAGTCAGGGAGCAGCGACCGCTATTTTCAGGAGGAAGCAAATAAATATGTACCGGAGGGTATCGAAGGAAGGGTACCGTATAAAGGGCCATTAAAGGATATAATATTCCAGATGGTTGGTGGGCTCAGGTCCGGTATGGGGTACTGTGGTGCTAAGGATATAGAGATGCTAAGAAAAGAGGGTAAGTTTGTAAAGATAACATCGGCTGGTTTGAGAGAGAGCCATCCTCACGATGTAATAATAACAAGGGAAGCTCCCAATTATAGTGTGGAATGGAGTGAGTCATAATGAGGGCAGAAAAGGTTTTGATATTGAATTTCGGTGGACAATATACCCAGCTTATAGCCAGGAGGATAAGGGAATGCAATGTATACTGCGAGATATTAAACTGCAGGACGTCGGCGGATGAAATAAAAGAAATGAAACCCACTGCCATTGTGCTTTCCGGAGGACCTGCAAGCGTATATGTAAAAGATGCTCCTTTGTGTGACAAGGGCATTTTTGAATTGGGAGTTCCTGTACTTGGCATATGTTATGGAGCACAGCTCATGGCTCAATTGATGGGTGGAAAGGTATCCATGGCACAGGTAAGAGAATACGGAAGAGTGGACCTTACTGTAGACAATACTATTCCCCTCTTTCGCGGTATAGATAGGGTAACTACTGCATGGATGAGCCACACTGATTCTATAACCATTTTACCTGAAGGGTTTAAAGTAATAGGTTCTACGCCTAACTGCCCGGTGGCGGCTATGGGTAATATTGATAAGAAGTTGTATGCAGTGCAGTTTCATCCTGAGGTGGAACATACTGTAAAAGGAATGGATATAATAAGGAACTTTTTGTTTATCATATCAGGACTTAAAGCTGACTGGACGATGGAATCACTGGTGGAGCAAACCGTAAAGTCAATTCGGGAAGAAGTGGGTGATAGAGAAGCGATATGTGCCATTTCAGGCGGCGTAGATTCCACAGTGGCCGCAGTACTGGTACACAGGGCTATAGGCGACCAGCTGCATTGCATACTTGTTGATAATGGGCTGCTGAGACTAAACGAGGCAGAGGATGTTGAGAGGCTGCTTAAAGAAGAGTTTGATATGGATATAAAAAAAGTGGATGCCCAGGAACTTTTCATGTCAGCTTTAAAGGGTGTAACTGAACCGGAGCAAAAGAGAAAGTTGATTGGCAATACATTTATAAAGGTTTTTGACAGGGAGGCTAAGGAATTTAATAAAGCCGAATTTCTTGTCCAGGGCACGCTTTACCCTGATGTGATTGAAAGCGGCGATGAGATGGCATCCACTATAAAAAGCCATCATAATGTGGGTGGACTTCCTGAAGATATGCATTTTAAGCTGATTGAACCGTTAAGACTTTTGTTCAAGGATGAGGTAAGACAGGTAGGAAAGGAACTGGGCATACCTGATGAGATTTTGAAGCGGCAGCCTTTCCCCGGGCCTGGCCTGGCCATCCGCATACTGGGGGAGGTGACTGAGCAGAAACTGGATATATTGAGAAGGGCAGACTATATAGTAACCAGGGAGATTAAAAAAGCAGGTCTCTACAATGAGTTATGGCAGTCTTTTGCCATATTGCCGGATATACACTCTGTAGGTGTCATGGGTGATGAGCGGACTTATGGTGAAACAATAGTCCTCAGAGCAGTCACCAGTAGCGACGGTATGACTGCGGATTGGGCAAGACTTCCCTATGATGTACTGGACAGGATATCCAGGCAGATAATAAATGAGGTATATGAGGTGAACAGGGTGGTATACGATATCACTTCCAAGCCACCTGCTACAATTGAGTGGGAATAGTAAAGAAAAACCCTATAAACCTTGATATTAAAAGGTTTATAGGGTTTATACTTTAAAAAACGTACTAAAAACGTACTATTTTATTTTTTATGTGTTATTTTGTGGTTCTGGATTAAGATTTTTTTCATTAAGTTTTTCTAACCTTTCAGCAACTTCACTATGCTTGTTAGGGTATAAATGGGAATATGTTTGAAGGGTTGTTTCAATATTTTCATGTCCAAGACGTTCACTTATAAGCAGCGGTGAAAAACCCATTTCAATCAATAATGATGTGTGGGAATGTCGCAGGTCATGAATTCTTATTTTCTTCACCTTTGATTTCTTGCAACCTCTATCCATTTCATGGTGAAGATAGTATTTTGTTACCTGGAACAACCTTTCATCAGGTTCATAATCATAAAGCTTGGAAGCATAATCTTGAACAAGGTCACATAAAAAAAGTGGTAATGTTATAACCCTTTTGCTTTTGGATGTTTTGGGTTCAAGTATTAAATCCTGGTCACCCATTCTTGCATAGTTCTTATTGATGCTTACTGTTTGGGCTTCAAAATCAAAATCATTCAATGTTAATGCAAGCAATTCCCCTGACCTCATTCCAGTCCAAAATAGCAATTCAAATGCAACTTTTGAAGTTGGTTTATCTTCCACAGCAGCAATGAATTTCTTGAATTCTTCAACAGTCCAAAACTGCATTGAATCAGCATTTTTCTTTCCCATGCTTCCACATATCCATGCAGGATTGGAAGGAAGCTTATAATATTTCATTGCAAAGTTGAAGATAGCTGAAAGCTGATTATTTACTGTTTTCAAATACGTTTGACTGTAATTCTTTTCACTGGAAATCAATTCATTTTGCCATTTCCTAACCGTTGTTGGGGTTATAGTGTTAATTGGCATATCCTTGAAATATGGCAATATTTTTAAATCAATTACATATTTCTTATTTTCTAATGTGGTTGGCTTCAATCTGCTTTGGCAATCTTCCATATACAGTTCAACCAGGCTTCCAAAAGTCATATCACAGGAAGCATGGGCTTTATTAAGAAATTCCCGTTCAAAAGCTTTGGCTTCCTTTTGAGTTTTAAATCCTTCCTTCTTCTTTTTCTTCTTGTTTCCCATCCAGTCAGTGTAATAAAAGGACGCATACCAAGTACCACGTTTTTCATCTTTGTAAACAGGCATTATATCATTCCTTTCTTTAAAAAAGGGTATAAAAAATAGACCCTTTATATCTCCAAAGGTCTATGATATAATACAATTGGTTATATTAGGTACTATATCAAACCTTTGGGTTTATAAAGTATCAACTAAAATCGTTTGGTGCTGCAACACCAGGCGATTTTTTTATTTATTTTGGTTTGCTTTATAAATCTCAAATTCAACTGATTTTTCAATAGTATTTCTAAATTCTTCAAATTCTGATTCACTAAATATTGTTGTAGCTTTATCTTTTGTTATTTTTACAGTATATGTTTCTTTATCTGCAACTTGTGTTCTACCAATAACTTTCTTATTTTCAATAACATCTTCATAATGCCATTCAAGAACTTCAGGTTCAATTTCAACAGTATAGCCAATAGATTCCAAATAGTTTATAAAGCATTCCCACTCTTTTATTTCTTTTACAAGTTGCCCATCAGGATTAAATTTCATATCAAAATATTTACCCTTTCCAATTAAAACTGATGGTTCAACACCTAATGCAAAAGAAATCTTTTCAATAGTTTCCAATGTTGGATTTGACTGTTCACCACTTTCAAGTTTACTAACCATGCTAAAACTTAATCCGCTTAATTCTGCTAATTTTTGTTGACTAATGTTCTTTGTTTTTCTAATTTTTTTTAAATTTTCTTTTAATGCCATTTTATCACCCTTTATTATAATACCATTGATAATGATAAAAGTAAAGATATTTTTTAGAAAAATCCCATTATAATATGGACAACTTTAAAATATACCATTATAATGGGAATATAAAGTTATAAAACCATTGACAATGGTAAAGGAGAGTGAAAAAAATGAACCATAATTTAAAGATTGCAAGAATTAAAAATAACTTAACACAAGCTGAACTTGCTAAAAAGGTAGGTATTACCAATAAGTATTTATCACAGCTTGAAACAGGAAAATCAAAAAATCCAAGTAAACCACTAATGGAAAAAATAGCAAAAGTTTTAAATTGCACAGTTCAGGAATTATTTTTCAATGAAGAATAAAGAAAGGTGGTGTAACAGTATAAAAACAACATATAAAAAACTACAAACTTTTTAACAGCAGAAGAAGTTGCAGAAATTTTAGGTGTAAGTTTATCAACTGCCTACCGAATTATCAAGAGATTGAATGAAGAACTTAAAGCACAAGGCTTTATAACAGTTGCTGGGAAAATCTCAAAGCGATACTTTTGTAGATTGTCAAGTAATATTGACCCCTTTTTTGCAACTAATTCTGACGGTTCGTTGTAAAATTAAATGCAACAGGTTGAACAACACAAAAAAATTGGCAGCC
>JASEJQ010000004.1:0-12186 GCA_030016635.1 Thermoanaerobacteraceae bacterium
TTTTCCTTATTATATCCAGTATATTGATTAAATCTACATTTGAAAATAAAACAGCTCTGCAATTTGTTATATTAGTTGTTTCAACGATTGCAGTTTATTATATATTTTCAGAGATGCTTAATGTATATTTACCGTCAGGAACTCTGTTTTAGGAGGGATAAAATTTGGATACTCTCGTACAGAGTATAGAGGCCATATTGACTCCAGGTACGCTTTTGACAATGACAATAGGTATGATTGGAGGCATAATTGCTGGGTTTATTCCTGGTTTTACAATTACAATGGCTGTGGCTCTTACCCTTCCGTTTACTTTTGGAATGGATCCGATACAAGGTATAGCAACCATGATGGCAGTAGATGTTGGAGCTAATGCAGGTGGCTTAATATCTGCATGCCTCCTTGGCATACCAGGCACACCTTCTACTATAGCGACAGTATACGATGGGTATCCTATGGCTAAAAGGGGTGAGGGGGGTAGAGCCATAACCATAGGCCTTATGTCTAATGCAGCAGGTGTTATTATTAGTGGCATATTTCTTATACTGCTGGCAGTACCACTTTCCCAAATGGCTTTGCTGTTTGGGCCATGGGAATACTTCTCCCTTATGGTGTTTGGTTTAAGTGCTATAATTAGTTTATCTGAGGGTTCGTTAGTAAAAGGTATAATTTCTGGCATAATTGGGCTCCTTACCTCAATGGTAGGGATGGATCCGCTGCAGGGTATTCCTCGCCTTACATTTGGAAATGCCAGTTTAGCGGGAGGGTTTAACTTTTTACCTGTGCTCGTGGGCGTGTTTGCTTTCTCTGAACTTATGGATGAGGTAAATAATCCCCGATATGAAAAACTGGAGTTTGATAAAAAAGCAAATGTATCGTATCCGTGGATTAAAGCTATAAAGGAATTGGTCAAAAACTGGTGGACGGTACTTTACGCTGCAATTATCGGTACAATAGTTGGAGCCCTGCCTGCAGCTGGCGGCAGTATAGCCAATGTCTTAGCATATAATGAGGTAAAGGCATCCTCGAAAGAACCTGAAAAATTTGGCACTGGTATACCGGAAGGAATAATGGCTTCAGAGGCAGGGCATGCTTCCTGCACTGGTGGGGCGCTAATACCGATGTTGGCTTTTGGCATCCCGGGGGATGTGGTGACTGCTATGATGCTTGGTGCTTTGATAATTCATGGTATACAGCCAGGCCCAATGCTTATGACTTCACAGCCAGTGCTTGGATATTCTGTGTATGTGAGCTTTTTCATTTCAGGTATATTGATGGTAATAATACAGGGTTATGGTGCTAGGTTCTTTTTAAGGATAAACGATATACCCAAAAATATACTAGTCCCCTTGATACTTTTATTATGTGCAGTAGGTAGTTTTGCTGTTAATAATAGGGTATTTGATATATGGGTATTATTATGGTTTGGAATTCTTGGTTATTTGTTGAAAAAGACCGGTTTTCCGCTAGCGCCATTAATACTTGGAAATATATTAGGTCCTATGGCTGAGACAAACTTAAGAAGGGCATTGATGACCAGCAACAACTTATGGTTATTTGTTACTAGACCGATTTCACTGTTATTTTTATTGTTTGCCTTATTGTCGGTAATTTATCCTTTTTATAGAAACTATAAAAGAAATAGATTAGCAAAACAGTCTATACATTAGATTCATGAGAACAATTATAGCTATTCTATATGATTGTTTCCAATTCCAGGTATTGGATGATGTTGACTGTCATTTGGTTAAAAAAGTTGAAGAGAAAACATTTCCCTATGAGAAATTTCTAATTTTGTAAGAAGGATATTTATGTTTTATGTTGAATATTTATAAATAAATATCTATAATTATATGGTATGCCGAATACCATAAATTTGGAGGGGGAGGTTTTGACTGGATATATTGTAAAGAGGTTGTTGCAGCTTATACCTGTATTGATTGGTGTTTCAATTGTAGTCTTTTTGATGATTTACCTTATCCCGGGTGATGCTGCTGAAGTTATAGCAGGGCCTACTGCTACTGCGGAAGAGATAACAAATATAAGGATAAAGTTGGGGCTGGATCAACCTGCCTATGTGCAGTATTTCAGGTATATGTCCGGGGTAGTCAGGGGAGACCTGGGGTATTCATTTCAAACGGGCCAGGCCGTGTCAGAGGCTATTGCAACACGTTATGTAAATACATTCGGTCTGGCGCTGTTCAGTGCATTAATAGCGGTTATTATAGGTGTTACAGCAGGGATCATCTCTGCAGTGAAGCAGAATTCATGGTTTGATCACATCTGCATGTCCATATCTATACTTGGGATATCCGCACCTACATTCTGGATTGGACTTCTGCTTATTATAATATTTTGTGTTGAACTCAAGATATTACCAATATCAGGACTTAGCGGTCAGCTATGGACATGGGATGGAATGAAGCACATGATATTACCGGCCATCACCTTGGGGTTTAACTCCTCAGCTATGATAGCCAGGATGACGAGGTCTTCCGTTTTAGAGATAATCCACCAGGACTATATTATGACGGCGAGGGCTAAAGGCCTCAGTGAGTTTATTGTCATTATGAAACATGCCTTTAAAAATGCCTTAATTCCAATTATTACAGTGATAGGCATTGACTTTGGCAGCCTGCTCGGAGGTGCAGTTGTGGTAGAATCGGTATTTGCTATAAATGGCATAGGCAGGCTCATGGTGCAGAGCATAAACGCAAGGGACTTCCCTATGGTACAGGGTACAGTGCTTGTGGTGGCTACGACATTTGTGCTCATAAACCTGATGGTGGATATAATATATGCCGCTATCGACCCAAGGATATCGTATAAGTGAGGCGAAGATGATGACTGAGACAGGAGAAATAACAATACGCACTGATGAGAAGTACAGGAGGAAGAGTCCATTTGTGGATCTCTGGAAGCACCTCAAAAGGAACAAACTGGCTGTAACAGGCCTGGCCATTGTCACAGTGTTTATTATCGTTGCTATTTTTGCCCCGGTATTAGCACCATATGACCCATACAAGCAGGACCTGACTATAAGGCTTTTGCCTCCTGGCAGTCCAGGACACTTACTGGGTACTGACGAATATGGCAGGGATATGCTGAGCCGACTTATATATGGCGCAAGACTGTCGCTGCTTGTGGGTTTTAGTTCAGTGGGATTTGGCCTGGCCTTTGGTGTAATCCTTGGGCTCTTAGCTGGTTACTATTCGACTTTGGACAGCATAATAATGAGGATTGTAGACATCCTGCTGGCCTTCCCGGGGGTCCTGTTAGCTCTAGCTATTGTTTCAGCACTTGGGCCAGGCATAGCCAATGTGATAATTGCAGTAGGAGTATGGTCTATACCTACCATATCTCGCGTGGTTAGGGGCACAGTCCTTTATATAAAGGAAATGGACTACATTGCTGCTGCTAAAGCCCTCGGTGAGACGGACTTTATGATACTGTTTAAAGAGATACTACCAAATTGTGTGTCATCCATAGTTGTCTATGCAACAATGAGACTGGCTACAGCCATACTTTCAGCCGCCACATTAAGTTTCCTTGGGCTTGGCGCACAGCCACCTGCGGCTGAATGGGGAGCAATGGCATCTACGGGCAGAAACTATATCTTTCAGGCGCCATATCTTACACTTTTACCCGGGTTTGCCATTATACTTGTGGTTTTTGGCTTTAACTCTCTGGGTGATGGCCTCAGGGATGCATTGGATCCAAATTTGAAAAATGCACTTTAGACAATATCTTAAATTGTGATTGCGATGTAAGAAGTAGACTTGCTTTAAGGTTGCATTTGATGTTGCATACCATTCTTTGATAGGACTTTTTTACAGTATAATCAAATTGTTTTCTGAATTAATAAATTAAAGGGGGAAACTGAATTGAAAAAAAGTTTATTAATCATGCTCATCCTGGTACTGACATTAAGCTTTACTATGACAGCGTGTTCCTCAGGCAGCCAGACAAATAACCAGCAGGCACAGACAGGAGAAACAGAAAAGGCACAGGAGGTTCCTCAAGAGGTAACATATGTATCCATGACCGACGCAGTAGGGCTTTCTCCTATCCTCACCAACGACTCTGCGTCCAGTAATGTCATAAGGGAAATATATGAGACGCTGTTTATGAGAGACCCAAAGACAGGTGAGATAAAGCCACTCTTGGCTGAGTCTTATGAAAATCCTGATGATAATACCTGGATTATAAAGCTGAAGCAAAATATTAAATTCCAGGATGGCACGCCGTTTACATCTGAAGCTGTAAAATATACCTTTGAAAAGATAATGGACCCGAAGACAGCTTCACCAAGGGCAAGTCTGTTAAAATCTGTAAGTTCAATTGAGACGCCTGACGACTATACAGTAGTTATCCACACCAAGGAACCATATGGTATTATGCTGACAGCTCTGGCCCATGACAACCTATCTATAGTAAACCCAAAGGCTGACCAGAATGGCGACATCAACAAAAATCCAGTAGGAGCGGGTACAGGCCCATATAAATTTGTGGAGTGGGTACCAGGCGACCACATCACCCTTGAGAAGAATCCTGATTACTGGCAGGGAGCACCAAAATTGGATAAGGTGACATTCAAGGTTGTTCCTGAGATGGCTACAGCAGTATCTATGCTGGAGACTGGTGAGGCCGATTTTCTGGTAGGTGTCCCACCCGAGCAGCTGGATCGTCTGAAGAATAACCCGGATATTGACGTTATAGAGATGCAGGGCAATCCAACCAGATACCTTGGTTTTAACTTTGAGAAAAAACCTTTTGACAACCTTAAGGTAAGGCAGGCTATATCCTATGCCATCAATAGAGATGCATATATAGCCACATTGAATGGACTTGGATATAAGTCGAGAGGTATAATTGGGCCAAAGCTGTTTGGATATAATGAAGAAATTGAACAGCACGGATACGATTATGATCCAGAGAAGGCAAAACAGCTTCTGGCTGAAGCAGGGTATCCCAATGGCTTTAAGACAACACTCACTGTAGGCAATACCGATGTATATATGAAGATGGCACCGTTTATACAGGCACAGCTAAAGGAGATAGGTATAGATGTGGAGCTAAATGTAATGGACTGGGCTTCTTTCCTATCATATTGCAAAGCCGGCAATCAAGAACTCTGCCTGAATGGCTGGATGAATGTGACAGGGGACGGCGAAGAATTATTGTACCCACAATTCCACTCATCCAATATTGGGGCCTCCAACTACTCCAGATACAATAAGCCTGATATGGACGCAATGATAATGAAGACCAGGGTGACTGTGGACCAAAACCAGAGATATAACTATATAAGGGAAGCCAATATTGCATTGACTGATGATGTGGCATGGATACCCATGTTCAACGACGTGGTGACACTGGCCCATAGGAAGAATGTAAAGGGTATAACCTTTGAATCCAACGGAGAGTTCAGGCTAAACGATGCATATAAAGAATAGGTGATATAATTGGACACACTCTTAAAAGTAAATAGCTTAAAGACCTATTTCTATACCATAGATGGTGTAATGCCAGCAGTAGATGATGTCAGCTTTGAGGTTATGAGAGGAGAAACATTGGGGATTGTAGGGGAATCGGGCAGCGGCAAGAGTGTCACTGCCCTCTCCATAATGCGACTGGTTCCTCACCCGCCAGGTAGGATAGTAGGTGGCTCAATAAACTTTAAGGGGGATGAGCTACTTACTAAAAAAGAATATGAGATGAGAATGATACGAGGTAATAAGATAGCCATGATATTTCAAGACCCAATGACCTCATTAAACCCACTCTTTACTATTGGCGATCAGATCATTGAGGCCTTAGTTACGCATCAGGACTTGAGCAGAAGAGAAGCGAGGGATAGAGCGATAGAGATGCTGAAGTTAGTGGGCATACCATCTCCAGAAAAGAGGGTAGATGACTATCCCCATCAAATGAGCGGTGGCATGAGGCAGAGGGTAATGATTGCCATGGGCCTCTCATGCAGGCCAGACCTGCTCATAGCTGATGAGCCCACCACAGCACTGGATGTCACGATACAGGCACAGATACTGGAGCTTATTTCGGAAATGAAGCAGAAAATGAACATGTCGGTTATAATAATAACCCACGATCTAGGTGTAGTGGCTGAAGTGGCTGACAGAGTGGTAGTGATGTATGCAGGAAGGGTTATGGAGTACGGCAGTGTAAAGGATGTATTTTCTATGCCGCTGCATCCGTATACCCGTGGCTTGATGGACTCAATTCCCAAAATAGATGTGAACGAAGACAGGTTAAAATCTATTGAAGGGACATTGCCTACACTTACCGAGAAGTTTAAAGGATGCAGGTTTAAAGACAGATGTGTCATGGCAGATAGAGTATGTCATGAGGAAGAGCCACCTATAGTAGAAATTGATAATAGGCAGGTTCGCTGTTTCAAATATATTTGAGGGGTGGGAAGATGGAACTTCTGGAGGTTAAGGGACTTAAAAAATATTTTCCTGTAAAAGGTGGCTTTCTTTCAAAGACAGTCAATTACGTAAAGGCTGTGGACGGGGTCTCGTTCAATGTAAAACAGGGTAAGACCCTTGGACTGGTGGGCGAATCTGGCTGCGGCAAGTCTACTACTGGCAGGACCATCTTAAGGCTATATGAGCCTACAGAAGGGGCAATCTATTTTGAAGGCATAGATATTGTTACCCTTGATAAGGAAAAACTAAGGGCAAAGAGGAAGGATATGCAGATAATATTCCAAGACCCCTATGCATCGTTAAACCCCAGGCTTACAGCAGGAGAGATAATAGGCAGGGCGATAGACATACACAATATAGCAAGAGGGAAGGAAAGACAGAGGCGTATACTCCAGCTTCTGGATGTTGTTGGTCTAAAAAGGGAGCACTACAATAGATACCCCAATGAGTTTTCCGGAGGTCAGAGGCAGAGAATAGGAATAGCAAGGGCTCTGGCAGTAAATCCTAAACTGATAGTATGTGATGAACCCATATCTGCCCTGGATGTATCCATACAGGCTCAGATTATAAACCTATTAAAAGATATACAGGAGCAGTTTCACCTTACCTATGTCTTTATAGCCCACAACCTCGCTGTTGTAAAGCATATAAGCGACGATGTAGCGGTAATGTATCTGGGTAAGATTGTGGAGATGGCAGAGAAGGATGAGCTTTTTCTGAGACCTCAACACCCCTATACGGCGGCATTGTTATCAGCTATTCCCATACCCGATCCTTCAAAGAAACATTCCAGAATCAGACTGGAGGGGGATGTGCCAAGCCCAATAAATCTTCCACCAGGCTGCAGGTTTGCAACAAGGTGTCCGGAAAGGACATCTATATGTGATGAGGTTGAACCGGACCTTATAGATATAGGAGGACATATGGTTGCTTGCCATCATAGGAGATAAGTCCATATTGTGCTGAAAATATCAAATTAATATTAATTTGTCCCCTCTCCAATCTAAATTATATATTTAAAGGGCTGCCCAATGGCAGCTCTTTAATTTGTGCTTTACAAAGAGGAGCAAAAAGACAGTGTAAAACCTTTTGTACATATGGTATAATAATAACCTGTGAAAATGATTAGAGGTGATTTGATGTTTGATAAACTGGATGTAATTGAGAATAGATACGATGAATTGACAGAAAAGATTGCAGACCCTGATATCATTGCTGATAGGGAAGAGTGGCAGAAATTAGTAAAGGAGCATGCTTCCTTAGAAGAGATTGTCGTAAAATACAAGGAATATAAGAAGACAATAAACGAAATAGAGGAAAATAAAGCCCTCCTGGGAGAAAAACTTGATAGCGATTTTAAAGAGTTGGTCGAATCTGAAATTGAGGAGCTGGAGGATAGGAAGGCTAAGCTGGAAGAGGAACTAAAAATACTGCTTTTGCCGAAAGACCCCAACGATGAAAAGAACGTTATCGTAGAGATAAGAGCAGGGGCAGGTGGAGAAGAAGCCGCACTTTTTGCTGCAGACCTCTACCGCATGTACTCCATGTATGCTGAATCCAAAGGTTGGAAGGTAGAGGTATTGAGTTCAAATGCAACCGACCTGGGCGGATTTAAGGAGATAATATTCAGTGTGGAGGGCAAGGGGGCATACAGCAGACTGAAGTACGAGAGTGGTGTGCACAGGGTCCAGCGGGTACCGGAGACAGAGGCCGGGGGTAGAATACACACATCCACAGCTACCGTTGCTGTTCTTCCGGAGGCGGAGGATGTGGATATTGAGATAAGGCCGGAAGATATAAAGATTGATGTTTTCCGATCGGGTGGTCATGGTGGACAGAGTGTTAATACCACCGACTCGGCTGTAAGGGTAACCCACATACCAACGGGTATAGTAATATCATGCCAGGATGAGAGGTCGCAGCTTAAGAATAAAGAAAGGGCTTTAAAGTACCTGAGGGCCAGGCTTTATGAAATGGCACTGGAGGAGCAGACAGCCAATATAGCTGAAAACAGGAAGTCTCAGGTTGGAACAGGAGACAGGAGTGAAAGGATACGGACATATAACTTCCCGCAGGGGAGGGTATCAGACCACAGGATAAACCTGACCCTGTACAAACTCAATGCCATACTGGATGGAGATCTGGATGAGCTTATTGAAGCCCTTACCATAGCTGACCAGACGGAAAAATTAAAAGAAGAGGCTGTATAAAAAAGGTGGCTAATGGAACAGCAAAGGCATTTAATAAATACAGTCCCATATATTGAACTGGATGCAAATATAATTTTGCCGGCATATTAAAAAAATATCCGGTAGACCAGAAATTCCTGTAAATGTCGATGAGAGAATGATAGTTGAATTTTATTAATCAAAATATGCTTAGCCAGTACTAGCTAAGCATATTTTACATGACCTTACATTTAGTCTATATTAAGATAATGTATTTCAAAGAGATGATACATTTTAATTGAGGTAACCGACGCTATTGATCTGGTTAGTACACATGAAGGGTTTAGCAAACGTTATGGATTCATTTATGTCAATCGTGATGAGTCTGACTTATAAGTACACAGCGTTTGTTCATCATAGGCTTTTATTACGCACAGCCAGTGGATCAAGTATCCCTATAATCAGAAAATGACGCCATATACAGAAGAAGGCAGGCAGCTATATCTAAAGCAATTTAACAAAAAGAAAAAGCTGCCATTAGACCGACCCCCGTTATATGATGTAAACTCACTCTATTATACAAAAGACAGTAAGTTCTATTACTTTGAATACTACATGAACAGAGAATATGCCTACAACCGGGATAAAGGAAAATGCAGGATATGTGGTCAGGTGCTTAACTCAAAAAATCGTGAATGCAATCATCTCCAGCCATATCTGCCAAATAATCAGGTTAACAAAACGTCGAACCTCGCATGGTTATGCGTTAAATGCCATCATGTCATTCATGGAAACAATACGCCTGAAGACTATACAAGTAAACAAAAGCAAAAGATTAATCATATGAGAGAAATGTTGCAAGCAAGCAATAACGGTGACGTTACTGCCTAACTCCGTTAAGGAAACTAATCGTTGGAAAGCCGTATGAGGCGAAAGTTTCACGTTAGGCCCTGAATTTACCTCGGTCATCATATTGGCTGAAATCACCGAATGTGCGCAAAAAAGTTTCCTGGATCAAATCTTCGGCTCGCTCGGAGTCGCAGCAATGCCAGGCACAATAACGCAGGATGAATGAATAATGGCGTTCTATCAGCTCATCGGCGTACTCGGTGTGTCCGTGCTTTATTTGTTTGATCAGTTCTTCGTCCCGCACTGTTTTGACTCCTTTCATATAGATTAACGGCTTGGCTTATTAAAATGATCGAAATTCTTCTCAATAGAACCACATAAAAAAACATCGGACCGGATTGACCCGAAGTGATTTCTACTATATATGTAACCTTTTTGAATCATACAAAAAAATCGGGCAAATACGCCCGCCTAATCAATCGAACACCTCTACCTTATATTTATCTTCCAATTTATCTATATAACTCTTCATATAGGAATCTACATACTCACTATCATTCCTTTTTTCGGCAGGAATACCCGATAATATCTCCTTTCTTAATTTGCCGATAGTAAGTGCCCTTTGATATTCCGGCACAAGACTCTTCCAGTACTCATCTTCTGTAGTGCCCAAACCTTTTATAAACTCTTTTAGATTGTTATAACTCTTTATCGCATCATCTCTGTTAGGTGTGTCGATTTCTCCACTCACGATCTTTTGGATCGTCTCTCTTGTCTGTTCCGCATACTTTTGCGCCTCTTCCGTGCTCGCTTCATAACCCTTGCTCTTAGCCTCCTGATACAGAAGTTCATCCTCTATCATCTTGTTCAGCGTACTGTCATAATCCCATACCTTCTTGGGTGGTACCGCCAGTCCCTTACTCTCGGCCTCTGCCGACGCTGTTTGATATTGTGCCTCCTGCAGTTCGTAAAGTGCCATCATCTTATCCACATCGTTTTTTGTTATTTCCGCACCTCCTACCTTAGCAGCCACCTCCAAGCTTTCGTCCTGCGAGATGTCCTTTACTTTACTCCCCGCGTTAAACCATTTATCAGCTCCAAAAACACCAATTGCCACCGCGAGGACGACTGCAATTACTATCATAGATATAATTATCTTTCTTTTCACCGTAACCACCTCCTCAATAATTAGTCACATCAAAAAAGTGAAAAATGTTTGATGTATCTGGTGCATATACTTCTATATTCCCTGTTTGCTTCCATGTATCATATTCTAAATCAAAATATAAAGTTTTGTTATTCTCACCATATTCAACAACATCATCAGGATCATATATTATAGATGGGTAGGAAAAACTATTTAAATTGCTATATAAGTCGCCGTTTTTCTCCCACTCTATATTTATCAAATAGATTTGTTCTTCAAAAGGCATATTTGCTCCTTCCTCAGCAGTCCCCCCCAATATTGATTTACTTACAGTCATAGTTCCCCCCGATGTATTATAATTATATCCAACATTAACCCTTATTACTTGTGCAAATGGAACTAAAACACCACCTTCTGGATACATCCATACATAAGTGTACACTTCATCATTTGTTGAAGAAGCAGCATTTACTGTACTTAAAGGCGTTGATATAACTAAACACATAATAAATATAAAAGCAGCATAGAACGATTTTCTTGTCATATCCCTTAGTCTTATGTCAAATGATTCTTTTCTCCTTGAGGATTCCTTATTTTTATGACAATTAATCATAAAACGTTTTCACCTCTTCTTTTTTAATATTTATTTAATTCTTCAGAATAGGCCCATCGGAATCATCCTCCAAATTACATCTTTAATCAATATTAGCCCTATAATCTATTTTTGTAAAGACCCACAAAACTTTCATTTGTTAAAAGATATTTTATTTTATATTTTAAGTATAACTATAATACCTGAAATTTAAGCCTTACCCATATACTCCCCCGCTAATACCTTATCCACATAACCCGAGGTCGTAAGGTTGAGCATGGAACTATATGACACCTTGAATCCGATGATATCTCCCGCATGGGTAACATCCAGTATCATATGGTCGCTGCTGGCTCTTATTATCTCCATGTGCGGATCTTTGACAGTTGAATAAACATCGAAACCGTTAAAAGTCTTGAAAACAGGGCTTTTTTATTAAAAAAAGTCAAATTTAGCCATGGGAATATTGCGTAATTTTGCGTAATGTGTTATAATAAAAGGGATGGGAGGTATTTCACTATGAGATTATGTGTATCAAGGTCAAAGAATGCCGCATCTCTGTACATAACAAAATCTATATACGAAAACGGAAGACGTTCTACAAAGGTGGTTGAAAAGCTCGGTACTTATGCTGAACTTAAAGAGAAACTTGGTGGTCAGGATCCCATTGAATGGGCGAAAAAATATATAGAAGAGCTCAACCAAAAAGAAAAGGAGGAAAATCGGGAGATCATCGTCAAGTACTCCCCATCCAAGGTAATTGCAAAGGGTGAGCAGCGCTCTTTCAACGGCGGTTATCTTTTTCTTCAAAAGATATACCATGAACTTAAACTCAATAAGCTTTGCAAGGAAATATCTTTGAAATACAAATTCACGTTCAACCTGGACTCGGTACTTTCAAGACTTCTTTATGCAAGAATCATCTATCCCTCTTCAAAACTTGCAACCTTTCAACTTTCCACAAAATTTATCGAGCAACCTGAT
>JASEJQ010000004.1:12196-81175 GCA_030016635.1 Thermoanaerobacteraceae bacterium
TTTGAACTCCAGCATATATACAGGGCCCTTGAGGTCATTGCCAAGGAGGCTGATTTGATACAGTCTTACCTGTACAAAAACAGTCTAAGAATTTCCAAGAGGAATACAGGTGTGCTGTATTACGACTGCACGAATTACTTCTTTGAAATCGAACAGGAAGAGGGGTTGAAACAATATGGTGTTTCAAAAGCACATAGAAAAGAAGCTGAACGGAAAATATACATGTCATGAAATCATTAATGGATTAAGAGATATGAATTTCTTGGAAGTAAAGGGCGAGGGTTACATACCTGTTTACACAAGAATATTTTTTACTTTTATCTTGAAATATTATACACTTGAATACACATTTACAGTAGGTTATACTAAAGCAGGAGGGGGGGAGAGGATTGAAACGCATTGATACTGTCTATGAGACTATAAAGGAATTATGCGATAAGCAGTTGATGAAGGGAAAATGTACAGGTGTATCTGCTTATGAGGTGGCAAAACTTTTAAATCTTCAGAGGACAAATGTAAGTGCTGACCTCAATAAGCTTTGCAAAGAGGGCAAGTTGATAAAAATTGAAGGTAAACCTGTACTCTTCAGGATAAACAATGGGTTCAAGGAAAACGTTAATCAAAATAACCTGCTTTCTGAAGAATTCAATAACCTGATAGGATATGACGCCAGCTTAAAGGGGCCTATATTAGCTGCTCAGGCTGCTATTTTATATCCGCCAAGAGGGCTTAATACCTTGATTGTAGGAGAAACAGGGGTTGGCAAATCCATGTTTGCAGAATTGATGTATAGATATGCCAAGAAAATAGGACGCATCTCACCAGATGGTGAATTTATTACATTCAACTGTGCGGATTATGCCAACAACCCTCAACTTTTAATTTCTCAGCTCTTTGGTGTGAAGAAGGGTGCATATACGGGTGCAGATAGGGACAGGGATGGCCTGGTGGCCAAGGCTGACGGCGGTATACTGTTTTTGGATGAGGTGCATAGACTACCACCTGAGGGACAGGAGATGCTCTTTACCCTTATGGACAAGGGTATATATAAAGCCCTTGGCGAGGTGGACAATACCCGTAAGGCTAATGTACTTATCATATGTGCCACAACCGAAAATCCCGAATCTGCTCTCTTAAAGACATTTATACGCAGGATACCTGTTCTGATAAAGCTGCCGCCGCTTAGAGAAAGGACATTAAAGGAGCGATATGAACTTTTGAAGTTCTTCTTGAAAAATGAGGCTACAAGGATCGGCAGGTATATAATAGTCAGTGCTAACGCTTTAAAATCTCTCCTCTTATATGACTGCACAAATAATGTAGGTGGACTTAAATCTGATATACAGCTTGCATGTGCAAGGGCTTTTTTGACAAGCACGATGAAAGGGTTGAGCAGTGTGGAGCTTAGAAGTGCAGACCTCCCTGAATATGTGAGGATAGCACTCAGGTATGTAAACGGAAAAGAGGCTCAACTTAGAGAGATGGGTATAGGAGAAAACGAGATTATATTTAAGGGCAATGAGACGATAGAGGTAACACCATCAACCAATATAGAAAATGAGCCAAGTATATATGATATGATAGATAACAAGAGGAAAGAACTTATTGAAAAAGGCCTTAGCAGTGAGGAGATAAACTTTCTTATTGGGGTTGATATTAACTCATATTTCAGGAGATTTATAGGCAGATTTGACAGTATCAATAATGATGAGCTCTATAAGATAGTAGATAAACAGCTTGTTGAAACAGTAAGGAGCTTTTTAAGTGAGGCCTCTAAAAATCTTGATAGGCTTTTTGCCTCCAAAACATTCTTTGGCCTGTGTATCCATCTGTCTAGTACAATGGAGAGGATGAAAAAGGGTCTACCAATTGTAAACTATCAATTGGAGGAGATACAAAAGAGCCATCCTGAAGAATACAAAGAGGCATTAAAGCTAAAGGATATGATAAAGCAGGAATGGGATATAGAGCTTCCTGATGATGAGGTTGGCTATATAGCAATGTTTCTTACATTGGAAGACACCATAGATGAGAATACACATGTAGGCGTTGTTGTTGCAATGCATGGAAGCTCGACTGCATCTTCTATGGTGGATGTGGTGAATAAACTCCTTGGTGTAAGCCATGCAAAAGGTTATGATATGCCTCTTGATCAGAAACCCGAGGAAGCTCTTTTAAGACTTAAAGATCTTATAATGTCAGTCAACAATGGAAAGGGCGTAATCCTGCTCTATGATATGGGTTCGTTTGGAATGATGGGAGATGTTATATACGAAGAGACAGGTATACCAATAAGGTCTATGGATATGGTAAGTACTCCCATTGCCCTTGAGGCTACAAGGAAGGCACTGTTCAATACGACACTGGATGAGGTTTTTGACGGTTTAAAACTTGCCAGTGGCTATGACTCCAGGATACAGCTGGATGTAAGAAGAGAAAAATCGTCTCAAAATAGTATTATTTTGTCTGTATGTGCTACAGGGTTAGGCAGCGCTGTGAAGTTGAAAAACTATGTAGAGGACAGAATTGACTTGAGGGGTATAGAGATATTGCCGCTGGGTGTAACTAATAAAAAAGTCTTTGTAAATGAAATCAAGAATATAAAGGACAACAGGGAAATCATAGCTGTAATAGGTTCTATAAATCCCGGACTATATGACATACCGTTTTTCTCGGCAGCAGACATATTTAGAAAAGAAAGGCTCAGTGAGCTGCAGTATTTTATAGATAGCAGTTGCTTTAAAAATGATATATACAAAAATATGGAGGATGTATTAGAAAAAGAAATGGTTCTCTATGATGTTACATTTCTAATACAGGAAATCAAAACAATAATTATTACCATTGGGGAAGTAATGAATAGAAAAATAGATGATGACACATCAGTGGGAATCATACTTCACATAGCATGTCTCGTAGAGAGGATGCTGAAAGACAGCTCATATCATAATACTATGAAAGAAGATGTGAAAAAGAGAGTTATACAAGGAAATGAGGAGATTTATGAAAAATTTCAAGGGATTTTCAATCCAATAGAAGAACATTATAATATAAAAATAGGCGAAGATGAAATCTTGTATCTGATGGACATTATACTGCAGGTTTAAACCTGCAGTTTTTGTTTATACGGTATTATACAGATTTCTTATCATTGGGAATCGTTTGCCTATATCAATGATACACATTTATACAATGCACTGTTTTTAGGATTCTTAAATGAATTTTTTTTGGAAAAACTGTTTACTTTCCTGCTTTGGCATGAAAATTGCTTCGATAAATGAGTGATAAAAAAATTTAGGAGGGTTATTTATGAAAATATTATTGGTATGCGCGGCAGGTATGAGTACAAGTTTAGTTGTAGAAAAAATGAAAAAGGCAGTTAAACCTGAATATGGGGAGGTGGTGATAGATGCGGTACCTGTAGACCGATTTGAAGAAGTGGTAAAGGACTACGATGTAGTTCTTTTAGGGCCACAGATAAGATATAAAAAGAAAGATTTTGAAAAGATTACAGGTGAATTTGGCATACCCCTGGAGGTAATTAATCCTACTGATTATGGTATGGTAAGAGGCGATAAAATTTTAGAACAAGCATTAAAGCTAACCCAAAAATAATAAAGGAGTGATATTATGAATTTTTCTGAGAGATTAAATTCAGTTCTAGAAAACTACCTATTACCAGTGGCTGGTTTAATTGCAAACCAAAGGCATTTGAAGTCTATGCGTGATGGACTTATATATACAATCCCATTTACTATAATGGGTGGTCTTGTCCTAATAGTTGCGAACCCGCCTATTGCCAAAGATGTACTTCCATCCAATTTCTTTTTAAAATTTATGGTGGCATGGAGGGATTGGGCTGCTGCAAATGCATATGCTATTCAACTCCCATTCAAGATGACTATGGGGATAATGGCTTTATTTGTAGTAATAGGTGTGGCATACAGTTTGGCAAGAAGCTATAAGATGGATACTCTTTCAGCTTCTACGATAGCAGTAGCTACTTTTCTTATTGTAGCAGCTCCAATAAAGGATGGTAATATCCCAGCTGGATATATCGATGCAAAGGGTATTTTTACTGCTGTTATTATTGGATTGGGGAGTGTTGAAATCACAAGGTTTTTAAAATCCAGAAACATTACCATAAAAATGCCAGAAGGTGTACCACCTGCTGTTACATCTTCTTTTGACGCATTAATACCGTTAGGTGTAAATGTACTCTTCTTTTATTTTGTAAGTCTTGTAGTGCAAAAACTTTCAGGGATGATAGTTCCACAGGCTATTATGACAATACTTGCCCCTGCAATAAAAGTCGTTGATTCTGCACCAGCAATATTTTTAGCTGCAACATTGGCACAACTTTTCTGGTTTGTAGGTATACATGGTGCGTCAATTGTAAAAACTGGGTTACTTCAGCCGTTCTTGGATCAAAATATCTTGGCTAATGCCGAAGCTGTGCTTAGTGGAAATTCTCTTCCATATGTCTTTACTAATCCGTTCTGGGCATATTTTATGGTACTGGGAGGCTCGGGTGCTACCCTTGGTTTTACTTTAATGTGTGTAAGGAGTAAGTCAAAGCAGCTAAATGCTCTAGGGAAAGTAGCACTTCTACCCGCATTATTTAATATTAATGAACCAATTATTTTTGGAACCCCTATGGTTTTAAATCCCATAATGTTTATACCGTTTGTGTTCGTCCAGGGCATTAATGGGGTAATTGCGTTTTATTTAACAAAACTAAATTTTGTAAATGCAGCTTTTATCAATGTGCCATGGACTACTCCAGCACCCATAGGAGCCTTTTTAGCTACAATGGATTGGAGGGCCATTATACTGGTGTTTGCATTACTTATACTTGATATGGTCTTGTATTATCCATTCTTTAAAATATATGAAAAACAGTTGATTGAACAAGAGGGTGAGGAAGAGGGTATTCAAGAAGAAGTCGTATAAAATTTTCAATAGTGAGGGACGAGGCGAATGGACTTTGAACAGATTGTGTTTGAGATCATAGTGCATGCGGGAAATGCCAGGAGCGATGCCTTTGAGGCATTAGCATCTGCAAGAGAGGGTAATTTTAATGAAGCCTATAAATTAATAGATAAGGTTAAAGAAGAACTACAGAAAGCTCACGAAATTCAAAATGATCTAATTAGTTCAGAGGCAAAAGGCGAACATATACAACCAAACCTACTTTTAGTCCATGCTGAAGATCATTTAATGAATGCTATATTGGCCAAAGACTTAATTATAGAGCTTATTCATCTATATGAGGATAATCAAAAGTGTATGGTTAAGAAATGAGTGGCGAGAGTTAATAATAATGTTTCTAATACATGATAAACTGCATTAAGATAATGTATTTCGAAAAGATAATACATTTTAATTGAGACAACCTATAAAATATAAATATAATAATTTTACAGTGGCCGCTGTATAAAAGATAAACTGGAAATGATTTAAATTTTTAGTTTATAAAAGATTGTAGAATTATTGTTCTCAATTATGAAAGGGATGGTTATATATGTATCATGAAGAATTAAAAAGTTTTCCAGATGGATTCCTGTGGGGAGCCTCAACTTCTGCCTATCAGGTAGAGGGAGCATGGGACGAAGATGGAAAAGGCCCCTCAGTTATTGATATGGCAAAGTATCCTGAAGGTACATCTGATTTTAAGGTTGCAAGCGATCATTATCACCGTTATAAAGAAGATGTGGCTTTATTTGCGGAAATGGGGCTAAAAGCTTATCGTTTTTCGGTTGCATGGACACGAATTTTTCCTCAAGGCACTGGAGAAATTAACCAAAAAGGTATTGCCTTTTATGATAGTTTAATTAATGAACTGCTGGAACACAATATAGAGCCTATTGTAACTATATACCATTTTGATTTGCCTTATGCTTTGCAACAGAAAGGGGGATGGTTAAACAGGGAAACCATTGATGCATATGTGAATTATGCTAAGACATTATTTACTTATTTCGGTAACAAGGTCAAATATTGGCTTACTATTAATGAGCAAAATATGATGATTTTACATGGTAGTAATATCGGTGTATTTGATAAAAATATACAGAATCAGAGAAAAGAATTGTTTCAACAAAACCACAATATGTTTGTAGCACAGGCTAAAGTAATAAAAATGTGTCATGAAATGTGCCCGAATGCAAAAATAGGGCCTGCTCCAAATATTTCTTCTATATATCCAGCTAGTTGTAAGCCAGAAGATGTTTTAGCTGCCAATAATTTTTCATCTATACGTAATTGGTTGTACTTGGATATACCAGTATTCGGCCGCTATAACAGTGTAGCATGGAGTTATATGGAAGAAAAAAGTTATACACCGACGGTTCAAGATGATGATATGGAAATAATAGCCTCAGGCAAACCTGATTTTATTGCCTTTAACTATTACCGTACAACAACAGTAACCAAAAATGAATATGATAATTATTTAGCAGATTCAAGAGATGAGCAGCCACTTGATACAGCTGAATCAGGGGTTTATACGGTATCATCCAATCCACATTTAGAAAAAACACAATTTAATTGGGAGATAGATCCCGTTGGTTTTAGAGTTACGCTTAGAGAATTAAATGAAAGATATAATCTGCCACTTTTAGTGACCGAAAATGGGTTGGGTGCCCTTGACAGGTTAGAAGATGGCGATGTTATAAATGATGATTACCGTATTGAATATTTACGTAAGCACATAGAACAGGCAAGACTTGCAATTACAGATGGAGTGCAATTGATTGGTTACTGCCCGTGGTCGGCTATTGATCTGGTTAGTACACATGAAGGGTTTAGCAAACGTTATGGATTCATTTATGTCAATCGTGATGAGTCTGACTTAAAGGATTTAAGAAGGATAAAAAAGAAGAGTTTCTACTGGTACAAAAAGACTATTGCATCAAATGGTGAGATATTTTGATTAAATTGTTTTGATAAATTAAGTAAAACAGGAAAGTAAAATAAGACTCATTATGATAGCCTTATATAAATAATATATAGGGCTATCATTTTTTAATGCAATATGTATTCCTGTAAAAGACAAATTTTTAATTTGTATCCCTCATATATGGACTATTCTAAAATTTTTTTAAGACGAATAAAATACTATTGACTACAGCAAAATATATTTCTATAATTATATCATCAAGTATAAATATAAATGACATAATTGTTCGACATAACTTATTTAGTACGGTACGATGGGCAGGTAATGGATAAAAACAATTGGGTTTTTATCCGATTTTTATTAGGTTTGTTTTTATATATGATTGGGGGGTGAAATAGAGGGTAAGATTTTTTGCTTGTTATGAAAAAATCTAAATTTAGAAACGAGGGGGGAAGTTTATGAAGAAACGTTTTTTAGTAGTAATGTCTTTGCTAATGGTTTTGTCATTGGTCATTGCTGGATGTGGTGGACAGCAGGCGCAGCAGTCACAGAGCGGCGGTGGACAGAGCACCGGGGAAACTATTAAGATAGGTGCTAACTTTGAGTTAACCGGTACCATGGCTGCATACGGAAGGACTTCAGTCAATGCAGTAAAGATGGCTGCCGATGAATGGAATGCCAACGGCGGTCTTCTTGGGAAACAAATTGAGGTTATTGAAGCCGATAATAAGTCCCTTCCTGATGAGTCAACCAATGCAGCAACAAGGCTTGTAACACAGGACAAGGTTGTTGCCATAGTGGGTACTTCTGCCAGCACGACCACTCTGGGTATGGTGCCTGTGGTGCAGCAGTATAAAATTCCTACCATTGCTACTACAGCTACAAACCCTGACGTAACAGTGGACCCGAAGAGCAAGGAGACATACAAGTATATGTTCAGGGCTTGCTTCATTGACCCATTCCAGGGTGTTGTAGGTGCTAACTTTGCATACAATGACTTAGGTGCCAGAAATGCCGTTCTCTATATAGATGACAAGGATGCTTTCTCAGTCGGCCTGGCCAAGTTCTTCAAGGAAAACTTTGAGAAGCTCGGCGGCAAGATACTCTCAGAGGAGCATTATGTGGCAGGCGACCAGGACTTCAGGTCTACCCTTACAAAGATACAGTCAATGAATCCAGATGTTATATATGAGCCTGGCCATTATCAGGAAACTGGTATGATTATTAAGCAGGCCAGAGAGATGGGCATAACCACACCAATAGTTGGTGGTGATGGTTGGGATTCACCGGACCTTGTAAAGATAGCAGGGCCGGAGAACATGAACAATGTGTTCATGAGCAATCACTTCATACCATCTGACCCTGATCCAAAGATCCAGAACTTTGTGAAGGCATACAAGGATAAGTTCGGTGAGGTACCGGACGCCAAGGCTGTCCTGGCTTATGAAGCAGCAAATATTATGTTTACCGGTATAAAGAATGCCAACTCTACCAAAGGCGACGATATTGTAGCTGCCTTAGAAGGGCTAAAAGACTATCCTGGACTTACAGGAAACATCACCTTTGATGGCCAGCACAATCCTGTAAAGCCAGCTATAATCATTGAGTTTAAGAATGGCGAACAGGTAATGAGGGGTAGGGTTAACCCATAGCTGAGAGTCTAAACATATATCATAATAAATTCATATTCATAGGCGAGGTTCATGCCTCGCCTATGATAAGTTTTAAGGAGAGGAGGAAATATATGCAGCAATTTTTGCAGCAGATGGTTAATGGTCTCTCTCTGGGAAGCATATATGCACTTATTGCCCTGGGTTATACCATGGTTTATGGAATCATCAGGCTTATCAATTTTGCTCATGGCGACATATACATGCTGGGTGCCTTTGCGGGCTTTTTTGCCATATCCGCCTTTCATTTGAGCTTTATACCGTCTCTAATCATTTCGATGGCCATATGCGCACTTGCAGGTATGCTTATCAAGAGGGTTGCCTATAAACCCCTAAGGACAGCACCAAGGATATCTATGCTGATTACGGCTATTGGTGTATCACTGTTTCTGGAAAATGGTGGGCTCATGGTATTCTCTCCATCAATAAGGACCTTTCCTACGGTTTTCCCGGTTAAGACCTTTTCCTTTTTTGGCGGTCTTGTTAAACTTACTGTAAAAGATATAGTGGTGCTTACAGTAATGATAGTGATGCTCATATTGCTGCAGTACCTGGTATATCGCACAAAGATAGGCAAGGCTATGAGGGCAGTTTCATTTGATAAGGATGCTGCAAGCCTTATGGGTGTAGACGTTGACACAACCATTTCATATACATTTGCCATAGGTTCAGCTCTTGCAGCCGTTGCCGGTGTACTGGTAGGCATTTACTATAACTCTGTATGGCCGCTTATGGGCATTATGCCTGGCCTTAAAGCGTTTATAGCAGCTGTCTTAGGGGGCATAGGCATAATACCCGGTGCTGTGCTGGGAGGACTTTTGATTGGTGTTACAGAGACCCTTGTGGCCGGTTATGGCAATTCCCTTTACAGAGATGGCGTAGCTTTTGCAATACTGATTATTGTCCTTCTTTTGAGGCCGTCTGGACTCCTTGGCAAAAACCAGAGGGAGAAGGTGTGATATGGATAAGAATTCATTAAAAAAAGATTTGATAGTCTTTGCAGCTGTTGTAATATTTTACGCTTTGGTTCAGGTGTTTATCCAGACTGGTATTATTGGCCCATATTATTCCTTAAACCTTATACTGATGTGTATTAATATCATGCTGGCAGTGAGCTTGAACCTTATAAATGGTTTTCTTGGCCAGTTTTCCATAGGCCATGCAGGACTGATGTCAGTGGGAGCATATACCTCTGCTATACTTACCTATTATTATGATTTGCCCCTTGTAGTGGCCTTGATTGTGGGTGCACTGGCTGCTTGCCTTGCAGGTCTTGTGGTTGCAATACCTACCTTGAGGTTAAAGGGCGACTACCTTGGTATTGCTACTCTTGGTTTTGGAGAGATAATCAGGGTGGTTTTCCTTACCAATGAAACTGTGGGCGGGGCTAAGGGTTTTTTCGGTATACCTAAACTTACCACATGGACGTGGGCATTTTTCCTAATGGTTTTAACCATAATTGTCATCAAAAACTTTATTGATTCAAGCTATGGCAGAAGTTGCATAGCTATAAGGGAAGATGAGATAGCTGCGGAGGCCATGGGAATCAATACTACAAAATATAAGATACTGGCATTTACTATAGGTGCATTTTTCGCTGGCGCGGCAGGTGCATTATATGCCCATAATTTTTATACCATTCAGCCCGAGCAGTTTAACTTCATGAAATCCTTTGATATAATGACAATGGTGGTGCTTGGTGGACAGGGGTCTATAACCGGAAGCATTATTGGCGCTATTGCTGTAACTGTGCTTAATGCTGCACTATCCAGTTTGGCTGCCATGAGGATGGTTTTCTACTCACTATTACTTATTATTATGATGCTCTTCAGGCCGCAGGGATTGTTTGGCACCACTGAGTTTACGCTGGATCAGGTCCTTGGAAGGAGGGGCAGGCTTGGAAAATCTGCTGGAAATAAAGCATCTGTCTAAGAACTTTGGGGGTATTGAGGCTCTTAAAGATGTCAATATAACTGTAGAAAAAGGTGGGCTGGTCGGGCTCATAGGGCCTAATGGTGCGGGTAAGACCACGATATTCAACCTTCTAACCGGTGAATATGTGCCAACTTCAGGCAGCATGATATTCGATGGCAGGGAACTTACCAATCATCACCCGTATCAGGTAACGGCCTTTGGTATAGCCAGGACATTCCAGAATATAAGGTTATTTTCCAACCTTTCGGTCCTTGACAATGTCAGGATAGCATGTCACATTCATGTAAAGTATGGTGTTTTTGATTCTATAATTCATGGCAAGAGATTTGTGGGTGGTGAAAAAGAGATTTACGAGAAGTCTATAGAGCTTCTCAGGATATTTAAACTGGAAGATAAAAAAGATGAGCTGGCTAAAAACCTGCCATATGGAGAACAAAGGCGCCTTGAGATAACCAGAGCTCTGGCAACAAATCCAAAGTTGCTTTTGCTGGATGAACCTGCGGCAGGTATGAATCCCCAGGAAACAGAGGAGTTAATGGAAACTATCAAATTTTTAAGGGATAAAATGGGGATAACTATATTCCTTATTGAGCATGATATGCATCTGGTCATGGGTATATGCGAGAAGATATATGTACTGGATTTTGGCAAGGTGATAGCTGAGGGAGACCCCACCGCCATACAGCACGATCCAAAGGTTATTGAGGCATATCTGGGGACAGCTTATCTTGAAGGGGGCAAAGTAAATGCTTGAGGTTAAAGACCTGCATGTATATTATGGTGCAATACATGCCTTGAAGGGAATTTCATTTAAGGTTGAGGATGGAGAAATAGTTACAATCATAGGGGCTAACGGTGCCGGAAAGTCAACGACACTCCGGACCATCTCCGGACTTTTGAGGCCTAAAAAGGGTGAGATACTTCTAAACGGTGTGCATCTGGAGAAGATGAAGGCCAAAGATATTGTAAAGATGGGTGTCTGCCAGGTGCCTGAGGGAAGACGTATCTTTGCGAATATGAGTGTTTTGGAGAACTTAGAGCTGGGTGCTTATCTTAGAAATGATAAAGATGGTATAAAAAATGATTTTGACAGGGTTTTTTCATTATTTCCCCGTCTTGCCGAGAGAAGGACACAGCTTGCGGGAACCCTTTCAGGTGGTGAGCAGCAGATGCTGGCTATTGGCAGGGCTCTTATGTCCAGGCCAAAGATAATACTCATGGATGAACCGTCCATGGGCCTGGCCCCAATCCTCGTAGAGCAGATATTTAATGTAATAAAAGAGATAAACAGCGAAGGTACAACTGTACTTCTGGTGGAACAAAATGCATACATGGCATTGACCACAGCCAAAGAGGCCTATGTCATTGAAACAGGCAATATAGTCATGGGTGGCCAGGCCATGGACCTTTTGAACAATGAACAGGTGAGAAAAGCATATCTGGGATAATAAAAGGGTGGCATCGTGCCACCCTTTTATTAAGCCCCACCAATCGCCTTTTGTGCCTGGTATGCTACATTGTATGCGGCATAGGTAACAACAGTATTTATTAAAGCGGCAGGGATGACTACCGTGGCTACAAGTACAGTAAAGGCAAGCGGCAGCCCACCTACAACAAGGGAAGCTATGCTTAAGAATACTATGCCGCTTTCCATAGTCCCTATGAAGGCAATTATTGGTACGGCAATGTGCCTGTTAAATCTTGCAGTAAGCCTTATCAGGGTAACAACAACTAAGGCTGTTATTATCTCTTCAATAAAGTTTGCAATCTGGCCGCCAGGGAAGGTTGTAGTCAGGGCTGCAAATATGCCTCCTAAGAAACCACCCAGTAGCGCATTTTGATATATGGGATTAATAAATAGTGATACAAAAAGCATGGCAAGCAGGAAATTAGGCCTCATTCCACCCATTATCGGCGGTGTTATCTGATGCAGGACAAGGCCTATGGCCATCAGCAGGGCAGTTGTGATGCTATCTCTTAATTTCATAAATCAACACTCCTTTACATGATAATTGGATTGTTATGAGAATATATAGTCATTTTGCGAATGATAGTAACATCCATGCACCTGATCGCTTGTCTTGATACTCTAATAATTTGTGCTTCACTACGCCGGGTACGCCTCCATTCGGCGTCCTTGCCTCAGGTCGGCTCATTTGGCGTCCTTGCCAAATGCCCCGGCTACACTTGCCACTCATTGTAGAGTATCATAGACTCGCTTTAAGGTTGCATTTGATGTTTACTATCATTCTCCAAGTGGCTTTTACAGTGGAATCCATTCTTTTTTCCTTCACGTCATAGGCCATCAACCCCATGTCCGATAAAATAAAAAAGCCCTTCGTCCCGATAGGGACGAAAGGCTTTGCTTCCGTGGTGCCACCCTTATGAGGTTTCCCTCACTCATCCAGGTACTAACATACCCTGTCCTTATGATAACGGAGGACACATCCGTGATGAGCTACCTGTATTTCGCCCATCCTTCTAAGGAGCCCATTCGCCCATAGATAAGGTATCGCACTCTCACCAGCGGCGACTCTCTTTGACCTAACATATGGGGTACTATTCTCCCTCATCGAATTTATTTTCTATAATTTATCACTTTATTATTACGATGTCAAGAAAAATTTTCTTTAAAAATTGGCTGATAGAGTTATAATATATAAGGTATTACTTCGAGGGGGGATGACATTGACTCTTTTGGAACTGGCAATTGTCCTCGGTGTTGCGAGGCTGGGCGGTTATATAGCTGCCAGGTTTGAACAACCCAACGTCTTAGGACAAATAATAGCAGGTATTATTGTAGGGCCTTCACTCTTGAATATTGTCAGCAATTCCGATGTGCTGGAGGGCATGGCTGAAATTGGTGTGATACTCCTGATGTTTCTTGCTGGGGCAGAGACTAACCTGGATGATCTGGTTTCTTCTGGTGTATCATCTACAATAATAGCCATGGGTGGTGTACTTCTGCCATTTGCTTTAGGTTTTGGTGCATCGATGGTAGAGGGTGTATCCTTAAGTGAGGCCTTATTTATAGGCACCATACTTACAGCTACATCAGTCAGTATAAGTGTGCAGACCTTGAGGGAGATGCATAAGCTCAACTCCAGAGAGGGAATTGCTATAATGGGCGCGGCTGTTATTGATGATGTTATCGGCATTATATTCCTTACCGTGGTGGTGGGTTACGTTTCTGGCAACTCTGGTATAGTGCCAATGATTGAAAATCTTCTTTTATTTTTTGCACTGGTTATAGTAATCGAGTTTCTTGTATCCAGATATTTAGATAAACTGGATATGGTTCTCAGACAGGGCGACAGGATAGTAACAATAGCTTTAGTATTTTGCTTTGTCATGTCTTACATTGCAGATAAATCCGGGATAGCAACTATTACTGGAGCCTACATAGCAGGTATTATCCTGTCTACGACGCCGTATAGAGAGAAGGTTATACACGGCATTGACCCTATAGCCTATCTTGTCTTTACTCCTATATTTTTTGTAAGCATAGGTCTTAAGGCAGATGTAAAGACATTGACAGAGGGTATTGTCTTTAGCCTCATAATAATAGCTGCCTCCGTAGTTGGTAAAATTGTAGGCTGTGGCCTTATGGCAAAGGCTGTTGGATTTGATTGGAAAGGTGCACTCTCTGTAGGTATCGGCATGATACCCAGGGGTGAGGTGGCCCTGATCATAGTTAACCTTGGCTTGAAGATGGGCATTGTTACACCCAGGCTTTTTACAACTTCAGTACTTGTGGTGCTTGTTACAACGCTCATTACACCACCTCTTTTAAAAATGTCTTTCTCACGGGAATTGTCAAGCGAGGGTGAATAAAGGAGGGGACATATATGTATCTTTTTGTTGTAGTGTTAAACAGGGTGGAGTATCTTGACAAATTACTTATCACCATTAGGGAACACGGGGCTAAAGGTGCTACGGTATTGGATTCGGTAGGTTCTGGCAGGATTATCAAAAACTTCGACGAGGCCAGGCCTATGATAGCTAGTATAAGGAAACTTAGGGAAGAGGAGTTTTCTACCAATAAGACAATATTTTCAGTTCTGGAAACCAGGTCTCAGGTAGATGAAATAGCTGATGCCATAGAAAAATCCATTGGTGATTTTTCGGATAAGGAAATGGGCATAATGTTTTCCATCCCTCTGGACATGGTTAGGGGTGGCGCACTGGAGCGGTATATAAGAAGCAAGGGTCATTTTGAATGAATATATAATCCCATCTGCGAATAGATTAAGGTGAGGTGTTAACATGGATCCTTTGTCTATTTCGTTGATGGGACTTTTTATAGGTATAATCGGTACAGGACTTGGTGGCACACTTGCTCTTTTTTACAGAAATCCATCGAGAAGGTTTTTGAGCCTGGCCATAGCGGTTTCCGGCGGGCTTATGCTTTCTGTGGTCTGCTTTGACCTGCTGCCTGAGGCATTTGATATATCAGGTCTTAGTTATACCTTGATAGGAGTAGTCATTGGTGTTATTATTGTTATGATAATGGAGCAAAAGATGCAGGAGCAGAATGGCAACCAGGGCTTTGAGTATTTAAGGACGGGTTTTTTGATGGGTGTAGCTATAGCGCTGCATAATCTGCCTGAGGGCCTGGCCGTAGGTTCCTCTTTTGTGGCATCTCAAAGCGTGGGCCTGAATATGGCTCTGGTGATTGGACTGCATGACTTCCCCGAGGGGCTTTCCATGGCAGTTCCTCTCATGGCAGGGGGTATGAGAGGAGCTATGGTACTTTATTATACCATATTATCAGGGATACCAACAGGAATTGGTGCTTTTATAGGTGCATATCTGGGTGAAATATCACCTGACCTGATTGCTTTAAATATGGGGATAGCAGCAGGGTGCATGCTGTATATAACATGCGACGAAATGTTCCCCATGGCAAGAGACCTCCACAAGGGAAGGCTCACGGCCGTTGGCATACTCTTTGGCATAATACTCGGGATAATAATTACGGAGATGTTGTAGATGACTGAGATTTACTGGATTGATGAAAATAATATTGACGATAACCTGCTTTTTAAAGCGGCTAAGGTTTTAAGAGATGGCGGCATTGCCGCCTTTCCTACAGAGACGGTTTATGGTTTGGGAGCAAATGCATTGGACAGTAAAGCAGTGAAGAAGATATTCCGGGCCAAGGGAAGACCCAGTGATAATCCACTGATTGTCCATGTGGCAGACTATGAGGGCATTTTTCCTCTTGTTGCTGAAATAAATGAAGCAGCTGAAGCGCTCATACACCGGTTTATGCCCGGGCCTATAACAATTGTAATGAAAAAATCCACAGCTATACCAGATGAGGTGACTGCAGGGCTGGATACGGTTGGCATAAGGATGCCATCTCACAGGATTGCCTCAAGGCTTATAAAGCTGGCCGGCGTCCCTGTGGCTGCACCCAGTGCTAACCTTTCAGGAAAGCCCAGCCCTACGAGGCCTGAACACGTTATACATGATATGGACGGCAGGGTAGACGTGATAATAGCTGATGGAATATGCGACGTAGGGGTTGAATCAACTGTCATAGATGTTACGGGAGATATACCGATGATATTAAGGCCTGGTGGTGTTACTTTTGAAGAGCTGCAATCCGTCCTTGGGAAGGTAGAGATAGACCCTGCCATATTAAAGAAGCCAGAAAAAGATATGATTGCCAGGGCACCGGGTATGAAGTATACCCACTATTCGCCTGATGCAGAGGTTGTTATTGTCTCGGGACCTTCTGATATGGTGGTCAGGGAGATAAACAGGCTATCCAAGGAAGATATGGCCAATGGGAAAAAAGTCGCTGTCCTGGCCAGTGATGAAACAAAGGGATTATATGATATAATGGTGATACCGATAGGCTCAAAAGAGGACAAGCTATCCATATCCGGGAATCTCTTTGCAGCCTTGAGAAAACTGGATGATATGGGTATCGATAAGGCCTACGCAGAGGCTGTTGACGAAGAAGGGTTGGGCCTGGCCATTATGAACCGCATGAAAAAGGCGGCCGGCTATAGAATTATAAAGGTGGGTGAAAAATGAAGGTACTTTTTGTCTGTACAGGCAATACATGCAGGAGCCCTATGGCTGCCGGAATTCTAAAAAAATTACTCAGGGACAGGGGAATAGAAGATGTTGAGGTGGATTCCTGCGGTTTTGTTGAAGAGGGTGTGCCTGCCACCTATTATGCAGTGGAGGTTGCCAAAGGGCACGGGGTGGACATTGAAAGCCATAGGTCAAAGGTTATAAACAAAAGTCTGATAGACGATAGTACAATTATCCTTACCATGTCAAAACGCCATAGGGATGAGATTATAAAGATTTACCCGGGTGCAGAAGAAAAGACATTTACTATTACAGAGTTTGCAGGTGAAGAGGGAGAAATCGAAGACCCCATAGGTATGGGAAAGGATGTATATGAGAGGACTTTTAATAGACTCTATAAAATACTGGAAAGGATTATAGATAAGATGATTGAGTGATGGGAAATCATATATTAATTCCGGCGCAAAAAGTATATATACGAATGATAGCAACGTCCATGCACCTGATCGCTTGTCTGGATACTCTAATAATTCGTGGCTGCTATTTAGCCGGGTGCACCTCCATTCGGCGTCACAAGCCTTAAGGTCGGCCTCTTAAGTCCATGCCAGATGCCCCGGCTACACTTGCCACTTATCAAGAGTATCATAGACTCTCTTTAACCGTCCATGCTTATTTTAAGCACAACCAATAATGAAAATAGGATGATGTGTTGTAAATCTTACCATGAGTAGTCTATTTTCGTGTTAAGGCTGCATTTGATGTTACATATCATTCTCAACATGGTTCTTACACTGGAATCACATATTGCCATGCCAGTATTAAGTTCAAATGTTACAAAAGTGTTACATTTTTAAAAACCTATAGAAAAATCGTCCCAAATCATTTACAATAGAAGGGAGTGTAGGTACATGAGACTGGTTATAGGAAGTGACCACGGCGGCTTTGCACTTAAGGAGAGTATAAAGAAGCATCTTGCTGAGAGGAACATAGAGGTGGAAGATTATGGTACGTTTTCTGAGGAGTCTGTAGACTATCCAGATTATGCTCTTAAAGTGAGCTTGGCTGTGGCAAAAGGAGAGTTTGACGGCGGTATACTGTGCTGTGGCACAGGTATTGGGGTCAGCATTGCAGCCAACAAGGTAAAGGGCATAAGGGCAGCTCATGTTACAGATTGCTTTTCTGCAAGGTATGCCAAAGAACACAATAACGCCAATGTCATATGCCTTGGCGGCAGGGTTACAGGGCCTGGTCTGGCCGACATGATAGTTGATGAGTGGTTAGATGCCGAATTTCAAGGCGGAAGGCATTTAAAGAGGGTAGAAAAAATAGCGGAGATTGAAAGAGAATACTTACATGGGGAGGAATGCTGATGTACGACTACTGCGAAAATGTCCATGTTATTGACCATCCTTTGATACAGCACAAGCTGGCATTAATAAGGGATATCAATACAGGTTCAAAGGACTTCAGGGAGCTTTTAGAGGAAGTAGCCATGCTAATGGCCTATGAGGTGACGAGAAACCTCCAGGTGGAAGAGGTTGAGGTACAGACGCCAGTAGGAATTGCCAGGTGCAAGGCAATAAGTGGGAAAAAATTGGGTATAATACCAATATTGAGGGCAGGTCTTGGGATGGTCAATGGCATCTTAGAGCTTGTGCCTACCGCCAAGGTAGGGCATATTGGCCTTTACAGAGACCCTGAGACATTGCAGCCCGTGGAGTACTACTGCAAGCTGCCGACAGACATAGGAGAGAGAGACCTCATTGTGCTTGACCCTATGCTGGCCACTGGTGGGTCTGCGGCAGCAGCGATACAATTTCTCAAGGATAGAGGGGCATCCAATATAAAGTTAGTAAATCTCATAGCAGCGCCGGAGGGGATCGACAGGGTAACGAAAGCGCACCCGGACGTTGAGATTTATGTGGCGGCTGTGGACGAAAGATTAAACGAACACGGGTACATAGTACCCGGTTTGGGGGATGCCGGAGACAGGCTCTTTGGTACAAAGTGAGGTATGTATCATGCGTCCTTCCTGGGATGATTACTTCATGGAAATACTTGATATAGTAAAAACCCGCTCCACATGCATAAGAAGGCATGTTGGAGCGCTTATAGTAAGGGATAACAGGATACTTACCACAGGATACAACGGAGCACCCAGCGGCATGGCCCACTGTGAGGATGTAGGTTGCCTCAGGGAAAAGATGGGTATACCATCCGGTGAGAGGCAGGAATTCTGCAGAGGGCTTCATGCTGAACAGAATGCTATCATTCAGGCGGGCTTATATGGGGTGAATATAAAAGGGTCTACCATATATTGTACCCATAAACCATGTATTACCTGTACCAAAATGATCATCAATGCTGGTATAATGAGGGTTGTGTATAAAGAGGACTATCCGGACGCACTTTCTGAGGAGTTTTTTAAAGAAGCAGGAGTAAAGGTGGATATTTATCCGCAAATGAGGTGATATAAATGAAATACCTGTTACTAATAACTTTTTCCTTTTTGATTGCGTATATGACTACACCATTAGCAAAAGGCTTAGCTATAAAACTTGGTGCAATTGATATGCCAGGTGAGGAGAGAAGGATTCATTCCCGTCCAATACCCAGAATGGGAGGCCTGGCCATATATACAGCCTTTATTTTATCCATTCTGGTGTTTATGCCAATGGATAAAAAGATGTTGGGGCTTATATTGGCCAGCAGCCTTATTGTGCTTGTGGGCATAGTAGACGACATAAAAAGTCTTTCAGCGGTAGTTAAAATGGGAGGGCAGATAGCAGCAGCCATAATACTGGTACTCTTTGGGTTCAGGATTGAGTGGCTTACCAGTCCTCTGGACGGCATGATATACCTGGGATGGCTTTCCATACCTGCTACCATATTCTGGATAGTTGGCATAACCAATACATTTAACCTTATAGATGGATTAGATGGTTTGGCCGCAGGTATTTCGGCCATATCCTCAGTCACAATGTCTGCAGTTGCGCTGCTGAATGGTAGATACACTGCAGCTATGCTTTTACTGATAGTTGCCGGAGCGGCTCTTGGTTTTTTGCCCCATAATTTCAACCCGGCAAAGATATTTATGGGAGATACAGGCTCACTGTTTCTTGGGTTTGTACTTTCTGCAATATCAATACAAGGAACAATAAAGGGAGCTACTGCTATAGCCATAGTTATACCGGTACTGGCCATGGGCCTACCTATATTTGATACTGCTATAGCTATAATCCGCAGGGCTAAAAGTGGCATGCCTATAATGCAGCCCGACAGGGGGCATCTGCACCACAGGCTCCTTGATATGGGCTTTACACAAAGACAGGTTGTTATGATACTGTATTTTATCAGTGGAATTTTGGGGGTTGTGGCTATAGCTATTACCGAGGTTACACCGCTCTGGTCAATTGTACTGTTTCTGTCTGTATGCCTTGCAGCTTTTGTGGGAACTAAGAGGATGGGACTTTTAAATCCTGTAGAGGAGAAAAATATAAATGCATAAAATAAAGCTGATGACTGTGTTTGGCACCAGGCCAGAGGCTATCAAGATGGCACCGCTGATTTTAGAGTTTAAAAGGCATGAGGCCTTTGAACCCCTTGTTTGTGTCACGGCACAGCATCGAGAGATGCTTGACCAGGTGCTTGATATATTCAAGATTGAGGCTAATTACGACCTGGATATAATGCAGGAGAAACAGACTCTCACAGATATAACGACAAAGAGCCTCAAGGGTCTGGAGGATGTATTTACAAGCGTAAAACCTGATCTTGTACTTGTCCATGGAGATACCACCACTACCTTCGCCGCATCTCTGGCTGCCTTTTATCATAAAATAGAAGTGGCGCATGTGGAGGCGGGACTCAGGACACATGATAAATGGTTTCCGTACCCTGAGGAGATGAATAGAAAGCTTACTGCTGCACTTGCAGATATCCATTTTGCTCCAACAAATAGGGCTAAGGAAAATCTTTTAAATGAAAATATAAGTGCAGATAATATATTTGTTACAGGAAATACTGTAATTGACGTTTTGCCATATACTATTAAAAGGGATTATCATTTTAAGGCTGCAGTTTTAAATGAATTAGATTATGAAAAAAACAGGGTTATTGTGGTCGAGGCGCACAGGAGGGAAAACTGGGGTGCACCAATGGAAAACATATGTCGTGCAATAAAGAGGATATTGAATGATTATCCTGATACCATGGTTATCTATCCTGTGCATTTAAATCCAGTTGTTAGAGATACGGTATTTAAAATGCTTGATGGAATTCAAAGGTGCTTGCTCATAGACCCGCTGGATATAGACGACATGCACAATCTGCTGTTCAGGTCTCATATGGTAATGACGGACTCGGGCGGTCTTCAGGAGGAGGTACCGTCTATGGGAAAACCGGTACTGGTGTTGCGGCGTGAGACTGAGAGACCAGAAGCAGTGGAAGCAGGTACTGTGAAGCTGGTAGGTCTTGAGGAAAAGGACATTTATAGCGAAGCGTCCCTGCTTTTATCTGATGCCAGAGAGTATTTAGCTATGGCTAACAGCGTAAATCCTTATGGAGATGGGTATGCCTCAAAAAGAATTGCTGGATACCTTTTAAACCATTTTGGTTTTACCGGTCACAAACCAGAAGAGTTTAATCCTTAAGGAGGGTTTATAATGTGGGAGATGCTCTCACTTTTTACATATCTGGGGCTTTACCTCGGCCTGCCTGTAGTTCTGGGTGTGGTACTTGGCAGGATGCTGGATGTGAATTTCGGGACGCAGCCGATTTTTTTAATAATCTTTTTGCTGCTTGGCATTTCAGGAACATTTTTTAACATGTATCAGTATATTAAAAAGGGAAACAAAATAAGAAAAAAATAAACTGCCGGTGTATAAATTCCTCATTTACGGTAAATAATTTATAACAGAGGGCGGATGGAGGCTTGGATATATTGTCCCCCTTATATATCTGAGAGTCCTCCGCTCCTTATTTATAAGAGGAGGATGGAAAAATGAGGAAGTTTTTTATACCGGCATTATTACTTTTAGTTATAACAGTATTCATTTATCCTGGAGTGGGAGATACACAGACATCCATGAAACCAGCCATGGAATCAATGCAGCAAAGTGGTGCAGCCTTTGATGGGGCGGAGATAAACGGTTTTAGCATGATAAATAAAAAATTTATGGACTATGAGGAAATGAAGGATACAGCAGCCGGCCTGGCCGAATATATTGGGTCAAATCCAAACCAGTTCAAAATAACAGGCCAGGACGGGAAAGACTACAGACAGATAACACTTGAGGACCAAAATGATAGAAATCCATTTGTCATCTCACTTCAAAGCTATAACCTACCATCCGGTGAGGAAAGCTATTTAATAGTAAACTATTATAACAATGACAACAGCGAGGATCTTGACAGCATATATACAAAAGTTGAGGACTGTTTTAAAGAGTTAAATGTCAAAAAACCACAAATATCGGTAATATTGACGGGCCATTTTGACAAAAAGCTGGCAGAAAAAGACATGGAGGAGATAATGGGTTCTATAATGAGCTATCTTGACGCCTCATACCAGAAAAACGAGCTGTATGACAATATGCTCACAATGACAGGCTATAGTGAAAAATTAAGCGAATATATACAGCTCGGAAGTGAAAAAATAAATGTAGACCTGGCTATGAGGTATTCGGATACCGATGGCAAAACATACCTGTGGCTGGGCACTCCTGTTATAACGACAGATTATTAAAAAATAAGAGGTGAAGTTAATGGATAGGCTCATTGTGGAAAAAAGCCCGCCGCTTAACGGAATAATAAATATAAGTGGTTCTAAAAATGCAGTGCTGCCTATTATGGCGGCGTCAATACTCTCCAGCGGTGAGGTAAAACTGGAGGAAATACCAAGACTTGAAGACGTCCTTGTTATGGAGCAGACGATAAATGCAATTGGACTGGAAGTGGAAGAAGAAGGAAACAACCTGTATATAAAGAGCACAAATAATATAAAATGTGAGGCTCCATACGAACTGGTACGCAGGATGAGAGCCTCTTTTCTTGTTATGGGACCCATTCTATCCAGGAAAGGGAGAGTAAAGATAGCCCTGCCGGGTGGTTGCAATATAGGCACGAGACCCGTAGACCTGCACCTTAAAGGGTTTAGTGCACTGGGGGCAGATATTGAGATGGGGCATGGTTTTGTAGAAGCTTCAGCATTCAGACTCAGTGGTAGTAAGGTATATCTGGATTTTCCCAGTGTAGGAGCCACAGAAAATATAATGATGGCAGCTACCCTGGCAAAAGGGATAACAATAATAGAAAATGCCGCAGAAGAACCGGAAATAGTAGACCTGGCCAATTTTCTCAACGAAATGGGTGCAAGGGTAATAGGGGCCGGTACCGACTGTATAAGGATTGAGGGAGTGGAAGAACTCAAGGGTACCAGCCATACCGTTATACCGGACAGGATAGAGGCGGGCACATATATGATAGCCGCTGCAATGACAGGAGGTAGGGTTACCATCAGGAATGTGGAAATTGAACACCTCCGGCCTATAATCGCCAAGCTCACAGAAGCAGGAGTCATAATAACCATAAACGAAAATGAGATTGTGATTGACGGCAGCAACGGCATAAGGCATGTAGATGTAAAGACCCTGCCCTACCCCGGATTTCCAACGGACCTTCAACCCCAGATGATGTCAATGCTTTCTGTGGCTGAGGGTACAAGTATTATTATAGAGACCGTATTCGAAAACAGGTTTCAGCATGTACCGGAGTTAAAGAGGATGGGCGCTGACATTAAAATAGAAGGAAGGAGTGCAGTGGTGCAGGGGGTTGACAGCCTTACTGGAGCTGAAGTCAGGGCCACTGACCTGAGGGCGGGCGCATCTTTAGTACTGGCAGGGCTTGTGGCCGAAGGGCGTACAGAGGTAATAGAGGTGCAGCATATCCAGAGGGGATATGTGGACATGAAAGGGAAGTTGGAACGGGTTGGTGCTAAAATAAGATAGGCTGTATTAAAGCGTATTATCTTTTTGGATAATATGCTTTTTTTATTTTAAATACCTATATATGATTTTCTCACCCTATATATATGAGTGAAAGGGGGTGAGAACATGGGTGAGATGGTAGACTCCAGGGTGCAGATAAGATATGTGATCGGGACAGACGAAAACGGCAGGAAGCAAACCAGGACTGTAACTTACTCCGGAGTGAAAACTGGGGCTTCGGATGAGCAGATACTCAATGTGTCTGCAAAAATAGCAAATTTGAGCAGCCATAACGTGGACGGCTTATTCAGGGTAAATACCGTAAGCCTGGCTTAAGAAATTGATGAATGAGAGGAGGTGAAGGAATGAGACAGCTGCAAATGCTCTTTAAGAATAATCTTGGTAGAAGCTTCAGGGTGAACATTGATGACGTAAAGGACGGTGTCACACCTGAAGAAATTAAAGACTGCATGGATGAGATCCTTGCGTCGGATATATTTGATGCAAATGGCGGAGGCATAGCGGAAATAGCAGGCGCCCAGATAGTCACTACCGATGTGGAAGAAGTAGAACTTCCTTAGGAACTGAAGTGATAGCATGGATGAACTATTTTCACAGATTGCCAATATTGGATTTCCCATAGTAGTAAGCGTTTATTTGCTGGTCAGGGTTGAAGCCAAATTGGACAATCTTACAGTATCAATAACAGAGCTTACCAAAGCCATTGAAAGCATCAAAAGGGCCTGAGTAAAAAACTCAGGTCCTTTTTTAAAAAATTTTAATACAAAAGCTTCAGTTTATTGATATAATATAATTGATATAGTAGTAGTAATGGGGTGAACGTGATTGTTTCAGGACTTAATAAATCTTTTTCGTATGATAAGAATAATGGACATCATAGATATGGCAATCATAGCTTATGTCCTTTACAGGATTTTTGTATTTATAAGAAATACAAGAGTAGAGCAACTGGTAAAGGGTCTTTTTGTTCTTTTATTTGTGACATGGGCCAGCGGCTGGATGGGCCTTAGAACCATAAACTGGATATTGAGAAATGCAATGACTGTTGGTGTTATTGCACTTCTCATAGTTTTTCAGCCGGAACTGAGAAAAGCACTGGAGACATTGGGTAGAGGTGAATTTATAAGACGGACGCTGCTGAATGAGGAAAACAGCGGCGAGGCCACTATTGATGGCATAGTAGACGCAGTAGCTTACCTCTCGCGGGCAAAAATAGGTGCTCTGATAGTGATGGAGAGGGATATGGGCTTGAATGAGGTCATTGAGACAGGAATAAAACTGGATTCCCTGGTAAGCAGTGAGCTTCTTATAAACATATTTATACCCAATACCCCGCTGCATGATGGGGCGGTTATAATACGAGGAGACAGGATTATGGCAGCTTCTTGCTTCCTGCCGCTTTCAGAAAACCCGAATCTCAGCAAAGAATTGGGGACAAGACACCATGCAGGCATAGGCATAACTGAGACTTCAGATTCAGTAGCGGTCATAGTTTCTGAGGAAACAGGCACCATCTCTATTGCACAGGAGGGCAGGCTCTCAAGATACTTAGATTCTAAGACCTTAAAGGAACTATTGAAGAGCATATTTTTAAAACAGAAGGAAACCAAGGCTTCAAGCTGGACAAGGTGGGTGAAGAAATGATGAGTAGAGACTTGCCATTGAAACTTTTTTGTGTTCTTGTAGCATTTATTTTATGGCTATATGTCATAGGTGAAGAAAACCCACAGATTACCTATAACTTTAACAATATTCCTGTCCAGCTTTCTAATGAAGATTTACTTGTTAGATCAGACCTCATACTGGAGGATTTAAAGCAGGATGAGGTCAATATCAAAGTAAAGGGTAGGAGAAATGATATTCTGAAACTGAATTCTTCAAAGATAAAAGCGGCAGTGGACCTGCGTGGTATAAATGGGCCAGGTTCTACTACATTGCCAGTACAGGTAACCGGTTTGCCCGCCAATATTGAATTGGCATCAGTTACTCCTCAGATGATAACCGTAAATATAGATAGGCTGGTAAGCCGTAGTTTTGATGTGGAGTTAATACCCGATGGCACACTCAGAGAGGGTTTTGTGCTTCAAGAGTATAATGTAAACCCTTCAAAAGTAACTGTAAAGGGACCCGAAAAGCTTATGAATACAGTCAGGAGAGCTGTAGTCGATGTAAATATAGACAAGATGGACAAAAACTTCAGTGGTAGATTTGAAGTCAAACTGCTGGATCCATCAAATAAGCATGTTAATGGTTTAACGATAGCCCCTCAGGAGGCATTTGTCACCCTTGATGTCTCATTTGCAAAAGATGTGCTGGTAAAACTGGTCACGACAGGAGAGCTGCCAGAAGGATACAGATTGTTTAATGCGGATGTGGTACCTACAACAGTTACAATTATGGGTGATAAAGAAACTATAGAAAAAATTAATGAGATAAATACGAAACCGGTAGACATGAGTGGACTTAAAAATAAGGTTTCATATAATCTACAGCTTGATTTGCCGCCCGGGGTTGCTATAAAGGATAACCTGAATGAGGTAAAAGTCAATCTCGATATAGACAGGGTGGCAGAAAAGGAACTGGAAGTAGATAATATATCTGTAGTTGGCCAGGACCCGCAGAAACTGGACTACAACTTCACCACTGCAAAGGTTGTAGTAGAAGGCCGGGCCGATGTCGTTGAAAAACTTAGCAAGGATGACATCTTCCTTAAAGCAACAGTATCACCTGAACCCGGCTCGTATGATGTGGAAATTTTTGGCTCATTAAAGCCTGGGATAGAAGATGTAACCATTAAGTCAGTAGAGCCTTCTACAGTAAAAATACAGGTATTAAGGTAAATTATAGCCTTTGGATGTTATATGACATGCTTAAAAGATTTATTAAATTAATTTTTGATTATTAATTTTTGATTACGTGTAAAAACCCTTACGAAGAATGATATGCAACATCAAATGCAACCTTAAAGCGAGTCCATGATACTCTTAATGAGTGGCAAATGCAGCCGGGGCATCTGGCATGGACTTAAGAGGTCGACCTGAGGCATGGACGCCGAATGGAGGCGTACCCGGCGGAACACAGCCACGAATTCATAGAGTATCAAGACGAGCGATCAGGTGCATGGATGTTGCTATCATTCATAAAACGCCTTTTTACATATATTAAATGGAAGGGAGTAAATTAAAATGGAAAGAAAAGCTGACATAGGTGTCTTTGGTGGCACTGGACTTTATTCTTTTCTCGAGGAAGTAGATGAAATTGAGGTGGATACCCCTTATGGGAAACCCAGCGACAGTATTGCCATTGCCAATGTGGATGGCAAGTATGTAGCATTCATCCCGAGGCATGGCAAGGACCATCGCTACCCGCCTCACCGGATTCCATACAGGGCTAATATTTATGCCATGAAACAGCTTGGAGTAAAATACATAATAGCACCTACTGCCTCTGGAAGTTTAAAAGCGGAGATAGCACCCGGTGATTTCTGCGTGCCCGACCAGTTGATAGACAGGACATGGGGGCGGGAGAGCACCTTCTTTGAGGGGCCGGAGGTAAATCACATCACTTTTGCGGACCCATATGATGAGGATTTGAGAAAACTTGCAGTTAAAACCTGCAGAAATAACGGCCTGACTGTCCATGATGGAGGGGTCATGGTAGTGATACAGGGGCCGAGGTTTTCTACCAGGGCTGAAAGCAGATGGTATTCTTCAATCGGTGGTACAGTAATCAACATGACCCAGTATCCTGAGTGTGTGCTGGCAAGAGAGCTGGATATGGCCTATGTAAATATATCCATAATTACAGATTATGATGCAGGACTTGAAGGACATCCCGAAGTAAAGCCGGTAAGCCATGAAGAGGTGCTGAAGGTTTTTGCTGAAAACAACGAAAGAATTAAAAAGGTGCTCTACGACATGATAAAGGAGATAGATATATAGGAGGCGGGCATTATGCCTGGAGATTTGGAGGAGATTGAAAGGCAGCTTATGCTGATTACCATGCTTTCTCAGGAAAAAGAAGGGCTTACTGCGGATGAAATAAAAAACAGGTTTCTCCGTATGGGTATAGATTTGAATATCAGGACCATAAAGAGAGATATGGATACCTTGAGTGAAGCCTATTTGCCTGTCTATGAAGAGGAAGAGGGACGAAAAACCCGATACTTTATCGATAAATATACATTAAAGGATGTTACATTTACTGTATCGGAGGTCCTGGGACTTTATTTCTTAAAAGAACTTATAGAACCAATAAAGAATGTTGAACTTGCAGATGATGCATATGCCCTGATAGACAGGATGATTGTATCAGTTCCGCCTATAAGCCGCAGCTATATAGACCAGATAAAGGACACCTTTAAGGTAGATAGCGGTTACCTTATACCCGATGAAGAGACTGATATGAAACTCTTAGATGACCTTCAGGATGCTGCCAGGGTTAAGAGAAGTGTTGAAATGGTCTATTATTCATATTCATCTAATAATACAGGCAGGCGCATAGTTGACCCTTATGTTGTTTATTTCAGGGATGGAAATTATTATCTTGTTGGGTACTGCCATAGCGATAATGACATCAGAGAGTTTAAGCTAACACGGATTAAGGAGCTTAAGAGAACAGAGAACGCATTTGAGTATATAGAAGGATTTGACTTTGATGAATACAGGAAATACAGCTTTAATAGGCTCAGAGGCGATGGACATTACATGGTAAAGGTGCGTTTTACAGGGGAAGCTGCCAGGCTTGTAAAAGAGTTTGATAGATACAGGGCGGATAAAATAGAGGATATGGGAAGTGGAGATATATTGTTTATAAAGGAGGTCTCCACGTTGGATGAGATAAAGAGATGGGTCCTTGGCTACGGAAAAGATGCCTTTGTCTTAGAGCCGGAGGAACTGGTGAAGGAGATCAAGGATGATGTCGATTGTTTAAGAGAACAATATAGTAAAGTATAGAAGTGCACAGAACCTGTGCGCTCTTTTTATGGATAAAAATGGGAGGGAGAGTTTATGGATTTCATAAGGGTTTTAAAAGAGCAGGTTGTGCCATCACTGGGGTGTACTGAGCCTGCTGCAGTTGGCTTGGCTGCAGCATGGGCAAGGAGTGTGGCGGATGGTAAGATACAGAATATGGAGGTATATGTCTCCCGAAATGTCCTTAAAAACGGTTCGGGGGTGGGGATACCCAATGCTAAGGGCCGGGGGATTGGCCTGGCCGCTGCTCTTGGTGCCATAGGCGGCAACAAGGATGCAGCCCTTGAGGTATTTAAGTATATAAACGAATCCGATGAGGAAGAGGCCAGAGATCTTTTACGGGGCAAGAAAATAAAGGTGTCTGTTAAGAGGGACGTCCCCTCCCTCTATGTAGAGGTTAAGATAACTACCGACATGGTGGAGGGCCAGGCCATACTCAGCGGCAGCCACACAAACCTGGTATCACTTACAAGAGATGGTGTAGAGATGATAAAACCAGCTGATAACTCCGGGCCTGGGGCGGGCCTGGCCAGTATAAAGGACTCCAGCCTGAAGGAGATATACGAATTTGTAAACTCGGTAGATGCAGGAGAACTGGAATTTCTCTTAGAGGGTATCCGCATCAATGAAGAGGCCGCTCAATATGGACTGAAAGAAATGTGTGGTGCCGGTATTGGCAGAAATGTAGAAAAGCGTATAAAAACAGGAATAATACCTGATAATGTAGAAAACTATGCCAAGATGCTCACCTGCGCTGCCTGTGATGCCAGGATGTCAGGGGGCAGGATAGCTGTGATGAGTAGTGCCGGTTCCGGAAACCATGGTCTTATGACATTCCTTCCTATTGCCGCATACTGTGAGAAAAATAATATTGATAAAGCGAGGGAATTAAAGGCATTGGCCATGTCAAACCTTATAACTGTATATATAAAGGAATACTCGGGGAGACTGTCATCAATCTGTGGCTGTGCCATAGCTGCTGCCACCGGCGCATCATGTGCCTTATGCTACCTTATGGGCGGCAGTTTTGAGAACATATGCCTTGCTATAAACAACATGATTGGTGACATGGCCGGCATGATATGCGATGGCGGTAAGGAAGGCTGCTCGTTTAAACTTCTAACCAGTATAGATGCAGCCTTTGACAATGCTTATCTTGCCATGGAGGGCGTCTCTATCCCTGAATACAACGGCATTGTTGCAAAGGATGCCGAAACTACCATAAAGAATCTGGGCAGGATTTCCATTGAAGGAATGAGTACAGCCGAGGACGTGGTCATAGATATTATGGAGAAGGTTAATGACTGATTCCACATTGTAATAAGACTTTTTATGACTGATAAATGGAGGGAGATAACTTGAGAAGCCTGTGGTTTGAAAATGATTCACTTATGATAATAGATCAGACACTGCTTCCGGGAGAATTTGAAATAGTTAAACTTAAATCCTGCGACGAGGTGGCGCATGCCATAAAGACACTTATGGTGAGAGGTGCACCGGCTATTGGTGTAGCTGCAGCTTATGGGCTTTATCTGGGCATAAAGGATTCTGATGAGATGGATATCGATGAGAAATTAAATAGGTCTTATGAATTATTGAGGAGTACAAGGCCCACGGCGGTAAACCTCTTCTGGGCGCTGGAAAGGACAAAGAATGCGGCCATCAAGGCCAGGCCGGATGGAGCCGATGCGGCAAAGGCCGCATTATTAAACGAAGCCAATGAAATGGCTGATGAGGATGTGGAGACAAACAGGAAAATTGGTGAATATGGGAATGCCCTTGTAAAGGATGGCTTTAATATACTCACTCACTGCAACGCCGGTGCTCTTGCCACGGTAGACTATGGGACTGCTGTAGGCGTAATAAGGGCTGCCCATGAAAGCGGCAAGATGGTCCATGTATATGCCGATGAGACAAGGCCACTGCTGCAGGGAGCAAGGTTGACGGCATGGGAGCTAAAAAGAGACGGCATACCCGTTACCCTGATAACTGACAATATGGCCGGATTTTTAATGAAACAGGGCAGAATAGATATGGTCGTTGTGGGGGCTGACAGGATTGCAAGGAATGGTGATACTGCAAACAAGATAGGCACATATTCGGTGGCAGTGCTGGCAGCCAAGAACAACGTCCCATTTTATGTAGCTGCTCCGCTTTCCACTATAGATATGAATCTGAAGAACGGTTCTGAAATACCCATAGAAGAAAGAAACCACGAGGAGGTCACCACTATAAGGGGACAGAGGATAGCGCCGGAAGGCATAGAGGTATATAACCCTGCCTTTGATGTCACAGAGGCAGAACTTATAAAAGGTATCATAACAGAGAAGGGTATTGCATATCCTCCTTATGGGGAAAGCCTACAAAAATTTTTTAATAGTTAGAAGGAAATTTTATAATTTTGTCGAATGTATACACTATAAAAAGATTTTAAGGCTTAAATTTTTTGTGTAACAAAATTTTGGAGGTAATAAGAATGGGTATCTTTGAAAAGATGGAAAAGGAAGGCCATGAGGAAATCATTTTCTGCCAGGAAAAATCTACAGGTTTGAAGTCAATCATTGCCATCCATGATACCACGCTGGGGCCTGCATTGGGTGGCTGCAGGATGTATCCATATCTCACAGAAGAGGATGCACTGAATGACGCATTGAGGCTGTCAAAGGGTATGACATATAAGAATGCCATATCAGGTTCCAATAACGGCGGCGCCAAAGCTGTAATATGGGGAGACCCAAAAAACAAGACAGAAATGCAGTTTAGAGCATTTGGACGCTTTGTTGGTTCTTTAAAGGGCAGGTTCAACACTGGTACTGACGTGGGGACATATCCCAATGATTTTGTATGGGCATCATTTGAAGCACCATATTTCGTTGGTCTGCCTGAATCATATGGCGGGAGCGGTGATACCTCCATATTGACAGCGGTGGGAGTAATGAAGGCAATTGAGGCTTGCTGTGTTGAGGTATTCGGAAGTGCTGAAGTAAAAGGGCTGACAGTTGCTATACAGGGTGTCGGCAAGGTCGGCTCAAAGCTTGCTGATAAACTTATAGATAAAGGGGCAAAAGTAATAGTATCTGACGTTTCACGGGAAAACGTTAATTCAGTGCTGGAAAAGCATCCAGATGTAACCGTTGTATCGCCTGATGAGGTACTCGGAGTAAAATGTGATATACTAGCCCCATGTGCCCTCGGAGCTGTATTAAATGAAAATACAGTGAATAACCTGAAATGCAGGATAATATGCGGCTCTGCCAACAATCAGCTATCTGATGAAAGTGTTGGTGATAAAATCCATGAGATGGGTATACTTTATGCACCGGATTTCCTTGTAAATGCCGGTGGGGCCATTCAAGTGGCTGATGAACTGGAAGGATTCAATAAAGAAAGGGCTACACACAAGGTAGAGAGGATATATGATAATCTCCTTGAGGTATTCAGGATAGCTAAGAGGGACAACATACCTCCATATAAGGCAGCAGACAGGTTTGTGGAGGAAAGGATAGCTGCTGCTGCTAAGATAAAGACAATAAAGTTATGAAGGGTGGAATATATGGAAGTAATGATACTGGTTATTAATCCTGGATCAACATCAACCAAGGTAGCCGTATTCAAAAGTACAGAAAACTATAAGGCAAAAACTATCTCCTATTCCTCGGATGTTTTAAAGGGGTTTAACAGCGTTATTGAGCAATTTGACATCAGGCTCAATGACATTTTGAAATGGCTGGATGAAGAAAATATAGATATAAAAGATTTAGCTGCCGTTGTAGGCAGAGGCGGCATGGTAAGGCCTATACCAAGCGGCACCTACACAGTAACTGATGCTTTGGTAGAAGATCTTAAAAACCAGGTAGGTGGAGAACATGCTTCGAACCTTGGTGGGCTATTGGCAAGGAATATTGCTGACAGGGTAGGCATACCCGCTTTTATAGTAGACCCGGTGGCTGTAGATGAATTTGAAGATATTGCCAGGATTTCAGGAATGCCAGAATTGCAGAGGATGAGCCATTCTCATGCCCTCAATATAAAAGCAGTGGCAAGAAGAGTAGCCAAAAAGATGGATAAACCTTTAACGGAATTAAACCTTATCATTGCACACCTTGGCGGTGGGATATCTGTTGGCGCACTGAGGGGTGGCAGACAGATTGATGTAAACGATGCAAATGAAGGTGGCCCATTTTCTCCTGAGAGGACGGGTTCACTGGCTGCCATGGACCTTATGAAGCTATGCTATTCTGGGAAATATACCCATACCCAGATGAAGAAAAAAATACTGGGACAGGGTGGTATGACAGCTTATCTGGGTACCAATGACATCAGGGAGGTTGAAAAGAAGATAGATACTGGAGATAAATATGCAGAGCTTATCTTTACCGCCATGGCCTATCAGGTAGCCAAGGAGATAGGTTCTTTGTCCGCCGTGTTGTATGGGAAGGTGGATGCCATAGTATTGACCGGTGGTGGAGCCTACTCAAAGAAACTGGTAAGTGAGATAGAGGATAGGGTAAAATTCATTGCACCTATAGTTGTAGAACCTGGTGAGGATGAGATGAGGTCCCTTGCTGAGGGCGCTTTTAGGGTAATAAATGGTGAAGAGGTACCAAAAGTATACGAGGATGAGGTGATAAACATTGAACTCTTTTAATGATATACTGGAGGCACTTAAGGTTTCAGAAAAAAGGATTATTTCGGTAGCCTGTGCTCATGATGATGATGTTCTCTTAGCTGTAGAAAACGCCAGAAGATTGGACGTTGCTGATGCCATACTCGTGGGGGATGCTGATAAGATAAAGCAGATAGCAGACGAAAATGGGATAGACCTTAATAATTATAAGGTAATAGATATAAAGGATAAGAATGAAGCAGCCAGAGAGGCTGTGAGACAGGTATCTGGCGGCCAGGCCGACATGCTGATGAAAGGTATAATAGGTACAGCGGACTTTTTAAAGGCTATTCTGGATAAAGAGATTGGCCTTCGGACAGGTAGAGTATTGAGCCATGTGGCTGTCTTTGAGATACCCGGCTTTAACAGACTCATGCTTTTGACCGATGCTGCCATGGTAGTAGCACCAGACCTTAAGACTAAGATAGACATCATACAGAATGCTGCTGAGGTTGCAAGAAAGGTTGGCATAGTAAAACCAAAGGTAGCAGTCCTGGCGGCAGTTGAGGTAGTAAATCCCGACATGCCAGCAACCCTGGATGCAGCAGCGCTTGCCAAGATGTCTGATAGGGGACAGCTTAAGGATATATTGGTTGACGGACCATTAGCCCTCGACAATGCTGTGTCAGTGGAATCAGCAAGGCATAAGGGCATAGTAAGTGATGTAGCCGGTATGGCTGATATCCTTCTTGTACCTGATATAGAGGCAGGAAATGTCCTTTATAAGTCAATAACATATTTTGCCAGAGGTATGATTTCAGGGATTGTAATGGGGGCAAAGGCGCCAATAATTCTGACATCCAGGTCAGACAGTGATGAGGCAAAGCTCAATTCCATTGCGCTGGCAACCTTGGTTTCTTTAAAATAGTATTCAGACCCAATGATGATTATACTGTAAGAAGTATAGGAAGAATGATAGCAAGCATCAAATGCAACCTTAAAGAGAGTTTATGATACTCTTGATAAGTGGCAAGTGGAGCCGGGGCATCTGGCATGGACGCCAGGTGAGCCGACGCTGAGGCATGGACGCCGAATGGAGGCGTACCCGGCGGAAGGCAGCGACGAATCATTAGAATATCAGGACGAACGATCAGGTGCATGGATGCTGCTATCATTCGTAGAATGCCTTCTTACATTAGAATCAATACGGGTTTGATATAAATTTAAAATAGGGGGTATTTATAAATGGAACTTTTCAGCTATATGCAAAAGTATGATTATGAGCAGGTGGTTTTCTGCCACGACAAGGCATCTGGTTTAAAGGCAATTATTGCTGTTCATGACACCACACTTGGCCCTGCACTGGGTGGATGCAGGATGTGGACCTATTCATGTGAAGATGATGCCATAATGGACGCCTTGAGGCTTGCCAGGGGTATGACATATAAGAATGCTGCTGCTGGTCTCAATCTCGGAGGTGCAAAGACAGTTGTCATAGGTGACCCAAAGAAGGATAAATCCGAGGCACTATTCAGAGCTCTTGGCAGATTCATACAGACATTAAACGGCAGGTACATTACAGCCGAAGACGTGGGGACCAATGTAAGAGATATGGAGTACATCAGGATGGAGACCAAATATGTTGCAGGTCTTGGTGAAGGCAGTGGTGATCCATCTCCATTTACAGCATTGGGTGTGTTTCAGGGAATAAAAGCTGCCTGCAAAGAGGTATATGGAAGTGATGACCTTACCGGCAAGAAGGTTGCTATACAGGGTGTAGGAAATGTGGGATATAACCTTGCAAAGCTCTTAAAAGGAGCTGGAGCAGAGCTTATTGTAACAGATATTTTTGAAGAAAATGTGAGAAGGGCAGTTGAGGAATTGGGCGCAAAGGCTGTAAAAGCAGATGAAATATTCGGGGTAGAATGTGACGTATTTGCTCCATGTGCCCTGGGAGCTATAATAAATGATGACACTATAGACCAATTAAAATGTAAGATAGTTGGAGGGTCTGCCAACAACCAGCTCAAAGAGGATAGGCATGGCGACATACTGCAGCAAAGGGGCATCCTCTATGTCCCTGACTATATAATCAATGCTGGCGGCGTAATCAATGTTGCAGCAGAGTTTGAGCCGGGTGGATACAGAAAAGAGAAAGCCACAAGAAAAGTTGAAGCACTTTATGATGCTGTTATGGGGGTTATTGAGATTTCCAAGAAAGAGAATATACCGACATACAAAGCTGCTGATAGGCTTGTGGAGAACAGGATTAATGTTATAGCAGGTGTCAGAAATAATTATATAGGCTAAAAAGTTTTTTGATATAGAGTTTATTGTGATATAATATATTTGACAGCAGGGGATAGTCCAACTTAGAAAACTATAAACCACATAGCAGGAATCCTATAACTTAGGTATTCCTGCTATGTCTTAATACATCCTATTTATAAAGAAAGGGGGGATAATGTTTGAATGACGTGTATACAATACTCACAATTAACCCAGGTTCCACATCGACAAAAATAGCTATTTTCCAGAATGAGAATCCGATTTTCACTGAAACAGTAAGGCACAGCGCAGAAGAGTTATCGAAATATCCACATATCATTGACCAATATGAATTAAGACGGGATGCAATTTTAAAACTTCTGGGGGATAAAGGTTATTCCATTTCTGACCTGGATGCCGTAGTGGGACGTGGCGGACTTCTAAAACCAATACCCAGCGGTACCTATCTCGTCAATGAGAGAATGATAGAAGACTTGAAAATCGGTGTACAGGGCGAGCACGCATCCAATCTTGGTGGTCTTATCGCCTATGAGATAGCGAGAAAAGTAAATATACCAGCCTATATAGTCGACCCAGTAGTGGTTGACGAATTGGATGACATAGCCAGGGTATCAGGAATGCCCGAGCTTCCCAAGGCAAGCATATTCCATGCCTTAAATCAAAAGGCTATTGCCAGAAAAGCAGCTAAAAACATGGGAAAACGATATGAAGAACTGGACCTTATCATTGTTCACCTGGGTGGGGGCATTTCTGTAGGGGCTCATCATCATGGAAGGGTAATAGATGTAAACAATGCCTTAAATGGTGAGGGACCGTTTTCGCCTGAGAGGACAGGCGGTCTGCCTGTAATGCAACTTGTGGATTTGTGTTATTCGGGTAAATATACTCAACATGAGATGGAAAAGAAGATAGTAGGCAAAGGCGGCTTGGTAGCGTACCTCGGTACGAATAATGCACAGGAAGTTCATAAAATGGTGGAAGATGGAGATAAAAAAGCAAGGCTGGTTTATGAGGCAATGGCATATCAGGTAGCCAAGGAGATAGGGGCAATGGCAGCAGTGTTAAAAGGACATGTGGATGCCATAGTGTTTACGGGCGGCATAGCCTATGATGATATGTTTGTAAACTGGGTTACGGAGAGGGTTAAGTTTATAGCACTAACAATGAAATATCCGGGAGAAGACGAACTGGCGGCTCTGGTACAGGGTGGCCTGAGGGTATTGAGAGGAGAAGAGAAAGATAAGGTCTACGAATAGAACCGGAAGGTGATTAAATGAACTATAAAAGGCTCACAGTGATTACCGGCTATTTTGGAAGCGGTAAAACTGAGATTTCAATAAACTATGCAATCCAACTTAAAAAAACTGAGGATAAGGTTGCCCTAGTCGATCTGGATATAGTAAATCCCTATTTCAGGTCAAGAGAGCAGAGAGAGTTTTTGAGGAAAGACTATGGTATAAAGGTTGTGTGTACTGAGGAAGAGTACATGAATGCTGATATACCGGCCCTCTCTCCAGAGATTTATGGTGTACTCCAGGATAAGAACTGGAATACTGTGGTTGACCTGGGAGGGGATGATGTGGGTGCTACAGCCCTTGGCATGTTCAGTAAATATTTCAGAGACGAATCATATGAGATGATATTTGTGGTTAACATAAACAGGCCCTTCACATCAACAAAGGATGGTATTATCAGGCGAATTAAGGCCATAGAAAGGTCATCCAGGCTTAATGTTACTCATCTTGTCAACAATACTCATCTGAGCTATGAGACCACGGTAGATGATGTATTAAAGGGACAGATGGTTACCGATGAGGTATCAAGGGAGACAGGTTTACCCATCAAGTTTATTTCTGGCAGGAGAGATATACTGGAAAAGTTGCCAGAGGATATAGAGGCTGATCTTTTCCCAATAGATTTATTTATGAAACCACCATGGAGATAAAAGGAGGGATTTTCTAATGGCTGCAAGAGGTAATGTTATTTTTGATAATGAACGTTGCAAGGGTTGTGAACTCTGTACTACAGTCTGCCCTGTTGGCATTATAGAGATGTCTTCAAGGTTGAACAGCAGGGGTTATCATTTTTCTCAGGTTAAAGAGGGAATGATGGAAAAATGCATAGCGTGCGGATTCTGTGGTATGACGTGTCCGGATTTTGTTATCAAAGTGGAGAGATTGTAAATTGTAAATACGGGAGGGAGAACTGAAATGGCGAGGATTTTGATGAAAGGTAATGAAGCCCTTGGTGAAGCGGCCATCAAGGCCGGTGCGAAATTTTACTTTGGCTATCCAATAACACCTCAAAACGAGGTATCAGCATATATGGCAGAGAGACTTCCTGAGGTGGGCGGCGTGTTCTTGCAAGCGGAAAGTGAAGTATCAGCCATAAATATGGTATATGGTGCTGGCGGTGCTGGAGCCAGGGTGCTTATAACTTCCAGTAGTCCGGGTATCAGCCTTATGCAGGAGGGTATTTCATATATAGCAGGTGCTGAGATACCTGCGGTTATAGTCAATGTAATGAGAGGTGGGCCAGGCCTTGGTGGTATTCAACCCGGCCAGGCGGACTATTTCCAGGCCACAAGAGGTGGCGGCCATGGGGACTACTTCATGGTAGTTTTAGCCCCTGAATCCATCCAGGAAATGGTTGACATAATGCAGGAGGCTTTTGACATAGCAGACCAGTACAGGAATCCTGTCATGATACTGGCGGATGGCATGATGGGTCAGATGATGGAGGCAGTGGACCTGGACAATGTAGAGAAGTCTGACAGGAATTTACCACCTAAGACATGGGCAACTACCGGGATGGCACATCATCAGGGCAAAAATATTATAAACTCTTTGGAGCTCGACCCTGCAAAACTAGAGAAACATAACCTTGACCTGAAGAAAAAATATGATGAAATGGCAAAAAATGAAGTCAAATATGAAATGTATAAATGTGACGACGCTGATATTATAGCGGTTGCTTATGGTACAACAGCCAGGATAGTAAAGAATACTATTGATATGGCTTCTAGAGAAGGCATAAAGATGGGGTTGATAAGACCTATATCCTTATGGCCATTCCCACAGGAACCCTTTGACCGGACTGCAGATAGGGCAAAAGCATATATCTCTGTGGAGATGAGCATGGGACAAATGGTAGAGGATGTAAGACTGGCAGTAAACGGCAGAAAACCAGTGCACTTCTACGGCAGGACAGGAGGAATGATACCTGAGCCGAAGGATATACTGGCGGAAATAAAGAACATCTTGGGAGGTGTTAAGTAATGGCTAAAGTAATTTATGAAAAACCAAAAGGCATTACAGACGCTATAACTCACTACTGTCCAGGATGTACCCATGGTATAATACATGGATTGGTGGCTGAGAGCCTTGAGGAACTGGGTGTACTGGGTGAGAGTATAGGCGTTGCACCTGTTGGATGTGCAGTCCTTGCATATAACTATTTTAACTGTGATATGCAGGAGGCTGCCCATGGTAGGGCTCCGGCCGTTGCAACCGGTATAAAGAGGGTACTTCCGGACAGGACTGTCTTTACGTATCAGGGCGATGGCGATCTTGCAGCCATAGGCACTGCAGAGATAGTACATGCAGCAGCCAGAGGGGAGAACATTACTGTTATATTTGTGAATAATGCCATCTATGGCATGACCGGAGGACAGATGGCCCCCACAACCCTTTTGGGTCAGGTGACCACAACCACTCCTTATGGGAGAAAGCCAGAGGCCAACGGATTTCCAATAAGGATATGCGAGATGCTCTCAACCTTAGAAGGCGCAGCATACGTGGCGAGGGTATCTGTCCACGATATAAATAATATAAGGAAGGCCAAGAAGGCAATAAAAGAGGCATTTCAGACCCAGATAGATAGAAAGGGATTCTCCATAGTGGAGGTCTTATCCACATGCCCAACCAACTGGGGTCTTACGCCGGCGGAGGCTATCAAATGGCTTAAAAACAATATGATTCCACATTATCCTCTTGCAACCTTCAAATCTCCATGGGGGGTGAAATAATGGAAGAGAGAGTAATAATGGCTGGATTTGGCGGCCAGGGTCTTATGACCATAGGCCAGCTTTTGGCCTATGCGGGTCTTGAAGAAGACAAGAATGTTTCCTGGATGCCGTCCTATGGACCGGAGCAGAGGGGTGGCACAGCCAACTGCCATGTAATAGTGTCTGATGGCCCTGTCGGCTCACCGGTTATTTCAGAAGCTACCGGTGTCATTGTGATGAACAGGCCATCTCTTGAAAAGTTTGAAAGTTACCTTATACAAGGTGGGGTGCTGGTAATTGATTCTACTCTGATAGATGTTAAAGCATCAAGGACAGATGTCGAGGCTATTTATGTGCCTGCAGATGAAATGGCCAATGAGATGGGAAATTCCAAAATGGCCAATATGATAATGTTGGGTGCATATGTACAAAAAACAGGTGTTGTAAAGTTAGAATCCCTCTTTAATGCACTACGGCATGTATGGGGAAATACTGCTAAGGAAAGGTTTGTAGAGCCAAACATCGAGGCCATTAAAAAAGGTGCCGGGCTTATAGGTGAATTAGTAAAGTAGATAATATTAACAAAAATCCTCCATCATGAATATTATATATCAGAAAATATTCAAGGAGGTAATCATGATGGAGGAAAAAGGATTTGGTGGCGGCATCTGGTGGATTATAATACTTCTGTTCATAGTATTTCTATGTTGTGGCTGGGATAAGTGTTAAATAAGTGGTACAAAAATAGAGCTGAGATTTCGGCTCTATTTTTGTTTTTATATTTCAATTAAGTGATGTTAATTATGACAAGCCGTGAAAATACATAAAAAAACATTTTCCTATAGCAGGATTCTGGATACAAATATAGAATATTATATAATAAAATCCGGGATATAGGATGCAGGAGGTAATCTGGTTTGGACTCAATATTTAAACCGATAGGTCAGGAGATCTTTAAACCTGTAAGAGACATAGTCTTTGAGGAGTTAAGGAACGCCATATTTAAAGGGGAGTTAAAACCTAACCAGAGGCTTATTGAAGAAGATATAGCAAAGCAGATGGGCATATCTAGGACACCTGTAAGAGAGGCCCTGAGGATGTTGGAGAATGAAGGACTTGTTGTGCATGTACCAAGGAAAGGGGTACTGGTTACAGGTTTCTCTAACGAGGATATTGATGAGATTTACAGGATAAGGGGGGTTTTGGAGGGCCTGGCCGCGAGCCTTGCTGTTGATCATATAACACTTAAAGAGCTAACTGAGTTGGAGGTTATTTTAAGAAAGATGAAAATACTTATTGATGAGGATAGATTTAATGAGCTCATGGATTTACACAACAGGTTCAACTATGTGCTCATAAGAGCCAGTAGAAGTCCAAGGTTATGCAGTATGATTGATACCATGCAAGAGTACCTGGAGAAGACAAGAATGATATCACTCTCGTCTAAGGAGAGGCAGGTCAAGGCACATGAAGAGCATGAGGCTATAGTAAATGCAATAAAGTCAAAGGACAAATTAATGACAGAAAAGCTGGTAAGGGAGCATACTGAAAAAGCGAGAGAAGCGTATTTTCAATATGTAAAATTTAAAAAATAGTTTTTATTAAACAAAATTGTATCCAGGATACAATGAAAATCATTATATCTATCTCATGGGAAGGTGGTAATTTGAAAAGAAGTGTGGCTGGTACAGAAGAAAAAAATGACGTTCTTGTTGAGCTGGTTCCATTGGGTAAGGGAGATGGAACGAGGATAGAAATAATAAGTCCTGTGAAAAAGCAGTTTGGTAGGCTTATAGAAGAATCTGTAAGGGATGTATTAAATAGGCGTGGCGTAGATGATGTACAGGTTATTGTAAAAGATAATAAGGCTCTTGACTTTGCTTTAAGGGCCAGGCTGGAAGCAGCTATAGACAGGGCTGGGGGTGAACACTTTGCGTCTTAGGAGAACGCTTTTATATGTTCCGGGAAACAGTCCCAGTATGATTCAGGACTGTATGATATATGGTGCGGATACCGTGCTTTTGGATCTAGAGGATTCAGTGGCTATTTATGAAAAGGATGCTGCCAGATATCTGGTAAGGTATGCTCTGCAAAGTCTTGATTTTAGAGATACCGAACTTGCAGTCAGGATAAATAGTATGGACACACCTTTCTGGTATGATGACCTAAAGATGGTAGTCCCGGCAGGTGTGGATATTATCAGGTTGCCAAAGGCAGAGACATCAGAAGATATTAAAAGATTGGATGAGGCAATTTCAGAAATAGAGAAGAATAATGCCATAGAATGCGGCAAGGTAAGGATAATGGTATCTATTGAAAGCGCAAAAGGCCTTATAAATGCCTATGACATTGCTACAGCAAGCCCTCGTATGGTGGCTATAGCCATTGGCGGAGAGGACTTTACAGCCGACCTTAGAGTAAAAAAGACAAGAGAGGGAAGAGAACTATTTGTAGCCAGGAGTGAACTGGTTATTGCAGCCAGGGCAGCCGGGATTGATGCCATTGACTCAGTATTTTCTGATGTCAATGATGAAGAAGGACTTAAAAAAGAGACTGAAATGGCAAAAGAATTGGGGTTTGATGGTAAATCAGTAATAAATCCAAGACAGATACCAGTAATACATGAGGTGTTTACCCCTACAAAGGAAGAGATAGATGAGGCTATAAGGATAAATAATGCGATAAAAGAGGCTGAGGCTAAAGGCTCAGGGGTCATATCACTGGATGGGAAAATGGTGGATAGGCCTATAGTTAAGAGAGCAGAGAGGGTATTAAAATTGGTTGAACTCCTGGGGCTTAATGAGGAGGAGAGGATATGCTGAATGCTATAAACAGAGAGATACCGGAGGGATTTGGAGTTCCCTATAGCGGTGATATGATTGAGCCTGGGGGAAGGGCTGTAGGGCATCTGGTAAAATCGGTCAGGCCCCACGAGGATAAGGTCTTGAAAAGTTTAAAGGATGCTATCATAGCAAGCGGACTTAAGGACGGCATGACCATATCATTTCACCATCATTTCAGAGAAGGCGATTATATTTTGAATATGGTCCTCGAGGCTATTGATGAACTTGGAATAAAAAATTTAAAACTTGCACCCAGTTCATTGAACTCCTGCCATGAACCGGTGGTGGACTATATAAAAAAGGGGGTCATCACATCTATAGAGACCAGTGGTCTCAGGGGCAGACTTGCAGTGGAAATATCTAAGGGAATACTGGGAAAACCTGTAATCATACGTTCACACGGTGGTAGGCCAAGAGCAATAGAGTCAGATGAGCTTCATATAGATGTGGCCTTTATTGGGGCACCATGTGCAGATAAATATGGAAACCTTAATGGGGTATATGGATCTTCAGCATGTGGTGCATTGGGATATGCTATGGTAGATGCCAGGTATGCGGACTGCGTTATAGCCATAACCGATAACCTTATGGATTACCCTATTGAACCCATAAGTATACCATCCACACTGATTGATTATGTGGTGTGTGTAGATTCTATAGGAAATCCTGAGGGAATAATGTCGGGAGCAACCCGATTTACCCGAAGCCCAAAAGAACTATTGATTGCGGAATATGCCAGCAAGGTCATTATCAACTCTGGACTTTTTAAAGATGGGTTTTCGCTTCAGATGGGGTCTGGCGGGGCCTCCCTGGCTGTTGCAAGGTACTTGAGTAAAGTAATGAGGGAAAAGAATATAAAGGCCAGTTATGGTTTAGGTGGAATAACGGGGCCCTTTGTAGATATGCTGGAAGAGGGTCTGGTCGAAAAGCTTTTAGATGTTCAATGTTTTGACCTTAAGGCTGTGGAATCTATAAGGGATGATAAAAGGCATATGGAGATAGACGCCTCATATTATGCTAACCCATTTAATAAAGGGTGTGCCGTAAATAACTTAGATGTTGTTATTTTAAGTGCGTTGGAAGTGGATACAGATTTTAATGTTAATGTAATGACCGGTTCTGACGGAATCATAATGGGTGCTTCAGGCGGTCACTCTGATGCAGCCTATGGAGCTAAGTTAACAATTATAACCACTCCACTCATAAGGGGGAGACTGCCTATAGTTGTAGATAAAGTGCAGACTGTAATAACACCTGGAAGCAGTATAGATGTTGTAGTGACAGAAAGGGGAATAGCTGTCAATCCCAAAAATAAGGAACTGATGGACAGACTCAAGGAGGCCAGGCTCCCATTATACAGCATCGAGGAATTAAAGCATATGGCAGAAAAAATGACAGGCAGACCTGATGAGGTGATGTTTGGAGATAAGGTTGTTGGAGTAGTGCAGTACAGGGATGGCTCGATAATTGATGTTATTAGAAATGTGGTTGATTAGGAGGTAAAATAATGGGCCTAACTCTTTTTAAAAAGATTATATCGACTCATCTTGCCGAGGGAGAAATGATAAGTGGTAGTGAGATAGGCGTAAGGATAGATCAGACACTTACTCAGGATGCCACAGGAACAATGGCCTATTTGGAGTTCGAGGCCATGGGCATCCCAAGGGTTAAGACAGAGCTATCTGTAAGCTATGTAGACCACAACACCCTTCAGACAGGTTTTGAAAACGCTGATGACCATAGATTTTTGCAGGATATAGCGGCAAAGTATGGCCTTGTTTTTTCAAGACCGGGAAACGGTATCTGCCATCAGGTACACCTTGAGAGGTTTGGCGTACCAGGGAAGACACTCTTGGGCTCTGACAGCCACACACCTACCGGTGGAGGCATCGGTATGGTTGCCATAGGCGCAGGTGGGCTGGATGTAGCCTTAGCCATGGCAGGCAAGCCTTTTCATATGATAATGCCTGAAATTATAAAGGTAAACCTCATTGGTAGGTTAATACCTATGGTAAGTGCCAAGGATATCATACTGGAGCTTTTAAGGAGATTGAGTGTAAAGGACGGAGTAAATAGGGTCTTTGAATATGCAGGTGATGGAGTAAAAACACTATCAATCCCTGAGAGGGCTACTATAACCAATATGGGTGCAGAGCTTGGGGCTACCACATCGATTTTCCCCAGTGATGAGGTCACATATGAGTTTTTAAAGGCTCAGGGGAGAGAAAGGGATTTTGTTGAACTCCAGGCTGATGATGACGCTCTATATGATGGTGTAATTGAAATAAACCTATCTTCACTGGAGCCTCTTGTGGCAAAACCTCACAGTCCGGACAATGTGGTAAGGGTAAAGGATATAGAGGGATTGAAGATAGACCAGGTGTTCATAGGCAGTTGTACCAATTCATCTTTGAGAGACCTTATGATGGTTGCTGAGATTTTGAAGGGAAAAACTATTGCCCCTAATGTAAGTCTTAGTATTGCACCAGGTTCAAAGCAGGTCTATGAGATGATTGCGGAAAATGGTACCTTGAAGAAACTGGTAGCTTCTGGCGCCAGGATGCTGGAATCAGCATGCGGGCCGTGTGTTGGTATGGGCCAGGTCCCGCCCTCCGGCGGCATATCCTTAAGGACGTCCAACAGAAATTTTGAAGGCAGGAGTGGCACAAAAGATGCTCAGGTTTATCTTGTAAGTGCCGAGACAGCAGCAGTATCAGCGATTAAAGGAGTCCTTACAGATCCAAGAGTATTGAATGAGAGGATAGAGATAAGACTTCCACAGAAATTTAATATAAATGACAACATGATAATTCTTCCCCCTCCTGAAGGCACTCAGGCAGAGGTCAGAAGAGGACCAAACATCAAGCCTCTGCCTGAGTTTAAGCCACTGCCCGATGAAATAGAGGGTGAGGTTTTGATAAAGGTAGGAGATAACATAACTACTGACCATATAATGCCTGCAGGTGCAAAGGTGTTGCCCTATAGGTCGAATCTTCCTAAGATATCTGAGTTTGTATTTGAAAGGGTTGACCCTACATTTGCAGGAAGGGCGCAACAAAAGGGCGGCGGGTTTATAGTAGGTGGTGCCAACTATGGCCAGGGCTCCAGCAGAGAACATGCAGCATTGGCCCCGTACTATCTGGGTATAAGGGTAGTCATAGCAAAGTCCTTCGCAAGGATTCACAGACAAAATCTTATAAACTTTGGGATACTTCCCCTGATTTTTGATGATGAGAAAGACTACGAGGATATAGAGCAGGGAGATATTTTAAGAGCTGTTAATTTAATAAGTCAACTGGATAATGAGATAATCAGCATTGAAAATGTCTCTAAAGGCAGGACTTACAAGTTGAGACATGACCTTTCAGATAGACAGATACAGATGGTCAAGAAGGGAGGTGCATTAAAATATTAGGGTTTATCTTAAGAGGTACTTAAAGAAGGCAAGAAGGTAACATATGATATTGGCGGGAGTGCCTCTACAGTAGAAATGGCAGAAGAGATTGCAAAGAGGGTAATTAATTATGAGTCAGAAGATTAAGGCGTTAAGGCAATTACTGAAGGATAGAGAGATCATTATAGTGCCGGGAGCATCTACTGCTCTATTAGCCAGGATAATTGAAGATATAGGGTTTGATGCAGTCTATGCTACCGGGGCAGGAATATCTAATATGAATTTTGGCTTTCCAGATGTAGGCCTCACGACAATGAATGAGATACTCGAGGCATGTAAGAGGATAAACGATGCTGTAAATCTGCCAGTTATAGCAGATATAGATAATGGCTATGGCAATCCATTGAATGTTTACCGGACAGTTAAAGAATTTTCAAGGGCAGGCATGGCCGCCATACAGATAGAAGACCAGGTTTCACCTAAGCGGTGTGGCCACTTTGAAGGCAAGGATGTTATATCACCTGAGGAAATGGTTTATAAGATTAAGGCAGCTAGAGATGCAGGCAACGATGTCGTGATAATAGCAAGGACTGATTCCATCGCAGTAAATGGGTTCGAGGATGCCATAGAAAGGGCAGGGTTATATGCAGAAAATGGTGCTGATATGATTTTTGTTGAAGCACCCCGTAATATAGAAGAACTGAGGAAAATACCAGAGAATATTACTGTACCATGCGTAGCCAATATGGTGGAAGGTGGTAAAACGCCAATAATTTCAGCTGATGAACTAAGCCATATGGGTTACAAGATGGTTATATATGCAAACCTATCATTACGGGCAGCGGTAAAAGCAGCCCACGATGCACTTCTGGTATTAAAAGAGGAAGGCTCATCCACATATGTAATGAATAAGATCATTACTATGGATGAAAGGAATATGATAACAAAATTACATGAGGTTGTGAGAATTGAAAGGAGGTATGGTATAAGGGAATAAAGATTAGTAATTCTTAAAAAAATATTTTAAAAATAGGAGGGGTAATAATGTCAAACCTTAAAAAAGTACTTTTGGTTTTGCTTAGTGTATTGCTTGTACTTTCTTTGACAGCATGTGGTTCTGGGAGCTCAAATCAGCAACCACAACAGGGTTCATCTCAGCAGCAGGATTCTGAGAAGACATGGAAGCCAGAGTCCACAGTGGAGATCGTGGCGCCAGCCAATCCAGGCGGTGGATGGGACCTCCTTTCAAGGAATATTCAGAGCGTTGTTACAGAACAAAAACTGGTTGATCAACCGATAATCATCACCAATAAACCGGGCGGAGGGGGAGCAGTAGGTTGGACTTATCTCAAAGGTAAAAAAGGGAATGGCAGTGTATTGGCTGTCAACTCCAGCCTGATACTTTTGAACAATCTCCTCGGCAGCAGTGAACTTTCGTACAAAGATTTTACACCGCTGGCAAATCTGACGACTGAGTGGGAGGTTGTAGCGGTAGCCAAGGATTCACCTTATACGACCGGTAAAGAACTCTTAGATGCATTGAAGGCAGATCCTTCCAAGTTATCAATAGGTGTTGGACCAACACTGGGTAATGATGACCACATACAGTTCTTACAGATATGCAAAGCCTATGGGATAGATGTATCAAAGCTTAATTTTATTGTTTATCCGGGTGCCGGTGGGGAAGAGATAACCAACCTTCTCGGCCATCACATAGACCTTATAACCATTTCAATGGCGGAGACTTTGGAACAATATAGGGCAGGTAATCTCAGGATACTTGGTGTATCATCTCCTGAGAGGGTACCAGAGTTGCAGGATGTTCCAACCTGGAAGGAGCAGGGAATAGATGTAGTGTTTGCTCACTGGAGAGGCATAATGGGGCCACCTGATATGACACCTGAGCAGGTTAAATACTGGAGCGATGTGTTTGCTAAAATGGTCCAGTCTGACAAATGGAAAGAGCTCTTAAAGAATCAGGGACAGTATGACTACTATATGCCTGCCGATGAGTATACTAAATTCTTAGATGATCAGAACAATACTTTCTCTTCACTTCTAAAGGAAGTTGGGCTGACAAAATAGTATGTGCGCCCTTCATGGGCGCACATATAAAAAGGAGGGCAAAAGATGACAAAGGATCTGATTTCAGGTTTAGTTTCACTTATTCTGGGGATAGGTTATTTATTATACACATTCCTTCTCCCAAAAATAAACATAAGCGATCCAGTTGGACCATACCTGTTTCCAGAACTAATTGGTATTGGAGCAGTAATATGCGGCATTATCTTGATATATCTGGATTTGAAAAAGACAAATAGAATAAAAATATCTGCTTATGAAATTTTTGGTGGCAAAGATGTGACATATAGAATTATACTTACTACTGTTGCAGGGCTTATCTATGGCGTTATATTGGATCCCATTGGCTATATAATCTCAACAGTTGTATTTATGATGATGGTAATGTCAATTATAAATGGCCTGAATAGAATATTAGAAAATGTTGGTATATCTATAGCTTTTTCTGTAATAACATATCTATTCTTTGGCACATTCTTAAAATTAAGCATACCACGCGGCATATTCTGGTTTTAGGAGGTAGACTATGGGAGATATTTTCAGTAACCTTGCATATGGTTTACAAACTGCACTAACATTTAATAATATATTATGGGTGGTTATAGGTGGTTTACTTGGGACTATTGTCGGGATGTTGCCAGGTCTTGGGCCTGCAACAGGCATAGCTGTGCTTTTACCAATAATATTTGGGATGAACCCGTCCACAGCAATGATAACAATGGCCGCTATATATTATGGCGCAATGTTTGGCGGCTCTAGGGCGTCCATAATGATAAATACCCCGGGAGATGCCTCGGCCATAGCCACATGCTTTGATGGTTATCCAATGACAAAAAACGGAGAGGGTGGAAAGGCCCTGGCCATGTCAGCCATCGCTTCATTTGTTGGGGGATTGATAGCGACCGTGTTGATGATATTTCTAACTCAACCCATAGCCGGCCTTGCCCTGGATTTTGGACCTGCAGAGATGTTTTCTATACTTTTATTTGCTTTAACAGCGACCGTAACACTTTCACAGGGGAATATATTGAAGGGATTTGTCTCAATATTTACAGGCTTTATGCTGAGCACGATTGGCATTGATTCTCAGACCGGATTGTTGAGGTTTACCTTTGGACTGGTGGAATTACAGGAAGGTATTGAATTTTTGGTTGTGATGATAGGAATGTATGCCATAGCTGAGGTATACAAGAACTATAATAATATAAATACGAAATATGATTTTGACAGTAAATTCATAGGTAGTATCTGGATTTCAAAGGAAGAATTCAAGAAATGTCTGCCAGCCATGTTAAGAAGTACACCACTTGGTTTTGTTATTGGTGCACTGCCTGGTCTTGGCGGTTCTGTAGCGGCCTTGACAGCATATGCCATTGAAAAACAGTCAAATAAACATCCTGAAAGATTTGGCAAAGGTGCTATAGAAGGTGTGGCGGCGCCAGAAGCTGCTAATAATGCAGCATCTACGGGAGCTTTGATACCAATGCTTACACTGGGTATACCAGGATCTGCTACTACTGCTGTTATGGTTGGGGCTCTAATGATGATAGGTGTCAAACCAGGGCCGCTGCTATTTACTGAACACCCTGATGTGGCATGGGGAGTAATAGCCTCTATGCTAATAGGTAATGTAATATTGATAATTATAAATCTGCCACTTGTTGTTCCTTTGGTTCAACTACTAAGGATACCGCAGAGGATATTGCTGCCACTTATTTTAGGACTTGGTTTTATGGGTGCATATTTCTTAAGCTATAGTTCCTTTGACTTCATACTTCTGGTCATTTTTGGATTTTTAGGCTATTTGATGTCTAAACTTGATATACCAGTTGCACCATTGGTACTGGCGCTGATTCTTGGAAGCGATACAGAGCAATATTTTAGAAGGGCAATGGGAATTTCCCACGGCAGCCTGAGTATATTCTTTACAAAACCTATATCGTTGGTGTTTTTAATATTGGCTGTTGTTTCATTTATTTACTCCATAAGAAGGGAGCAGAGTCTCAAGAAAAATATGCAGGAAGGTGCTTAAGGTGCAGTATAAGATAAAGAGTGTTTTAATGCGCGGCGGTACAAGCAGGGCGCTGTTTTTTAAACGAGAGGACCTACCTGATGATCCGGAATTGCAAAAGAAGATTTTTATTTCAGCTATTGGTACCCCTGACCCAAAACAGATAGACGGAGTTGGGGGTACCACATCATCAACCAGTAAGATAGCGATTATAGAAAAGTCGACCAGGCCGGGCATTGACATAGATTACACTTTTGTCCAGGTTGGTGTAACAGAGCCGATAATAGATATAAATGGAAACTGTGGCAACATATCATCAGCAGTAGGTCCTTATGCGGTAGATGAAGGACTGGTTATAGCTAAAGAGCCATATACTGAAGTTAAAATATATAATACAAACACCAACAAATTATTTACATCTTCTTTTAAAGTTAAGAATGGAAGATTTGCCCCTGAAGGAAACTTTTCTATACCGGGTCTGATACAAAATGGGTCAGAAATAAGATTAACTTTCTATAATCCAGAGGGCAGTATAACAGGTAAAATATTTCCAACAGACAAAACCATTGATCGTATTGTAGTTGAGAGAAAAGAATATCAGATTACTTTGATAGATATTACTAATCCGTATATATTTATGGACATGGGAAATATTGGGTTTAATGGCATTGAATCAACGGATTTCATTGACGGTAGCTCTGGACTTAAGGTATTGCAACTTATCAGGGACTCTGTTTCAGAAAGGATCGGCCTTAATTCCAAGGCATTTCCTAAAATAATGATGATTAAAAAAAATGAAGAGAAATCGGAGATAATTACAAGGACAATCTCCATGGGTAAAACTCATAAAACCATACCATTGACAGGCGCTATGTGTCTGGCTGCAGCTACCGGTATCCCTGGGACACTCCCAAATATGATCGCAGGAATAGAATTTACGGAGGGATATAAAGAATTTAATATTGGATATCCTGGAGGGACCACTAAGATAGGAGTCGAATTTGCATACGATAATAATAATTATACTATAAAGAGCATAACATGCAGTAGAACGGCAAGAAGAATAATGGAAGGCTTTGTCTATGCAACTATATAGCACTTTACACATAATTGACAACATAATCCAATAGATATATGCTTTTCATATATTACATTATAGTGGGGGACATTGTATAGATAAGGTAGTTATGACTGTCACTCTGGCCATGATAGGTGGTTTTATTGGTAATGAACTTAAGATTCCTGCTGGGGCATTACTCGGGGCTATGGTGGCTGTGGGTGCGGCTAACCTATTAAACTTAGAGCCGGATATGCCTGGCTCATTTAACACCATAGCCCAGATTATTATTGGTGGATTTCTGGGATTGTCATTAACTAAAGAGGTTGTACTGGGACTGAAGGATTATCTCATTCCTTCACTTATGGTTGTTGTACTCCTGGCCATATTTGGCGTCATAACTGGAGTTATTGTGACTAAGCTGACCGGTGTGGAGCTTTTCACTTCACTCTTTGGTAGTGTACCCGGCGGCATGCAGGAGATGATCATCCTTTCAGAGTCCTATGATGTGAACCATCCTGCCGTGGTTGTTATACAGACAGTGAGGAGGATTTTAATTGTTATAATATATCCATTGCTGGTGAATATAATCCTGAAGTATGTTAAGGGTTAATCTATTTTAGCGGCGAGAACACTGCATATAGCAGTATTTCCTTATCGGTGTCGTTTATTACTCCATGCTCACATCCTGCAGGGGCGTTGACGAGCTGGCCTTCTTTTACCCTGATTCTCTCGCCGTTTACAAGGGCCAGGCCTTCCCCCTCTAAGAAATAGAAAGTCTCCTGGTTTTCGTGGGTGTGTGGGACTATCTCACCACCGGGCATAATCCTTGCAAGCCTAACCACTATGTTTTCATTGTCGTTTTCATCAAGTATGGTCTTTAAGTAGGTTTCCTTATGAATGGGATTTTTTACCCATGCCAGTTCCCTTGAGTTTTTAACAATTGTTTTCATATTTTTGCCACCTTTCTATAAATTAATAAAATTATCAACAATTCCCACAAGTTTTTCCACATCTTTACTGTATATATCTACAAATTTTTAGGTAATCCCATTTTATGTAGCTCTATCATTATATTTATTCACCTCTTTTTTTCATCGTGTATATGTCTAAAATATTATTGCCATAAGCACATTATCTTTATTGCTAAAAAACTCTTTGAGTCGTTCTAACATATTCATACTCATCACATGGGTATATTTTAACACATTATAATAAGTTTTGAAATCATGGAATAATTATTTTACAACCTGCCTGGTGAGGGTTAAAATTAAGTTAGAACTAATCAAGGGGGAGATTGTGTTGAACTATGATGAACTGAGGAAAAATGCCAGAATAAACATGAATAATATATGCCGCGGATGCAAAAGATGTGATGGGATAGCATGCGCTGGAGAGGTGCCGGGGATAGGAGGCGTAGGCTCTGGTGAAGGGTTTATAGAGAATGTACGGGCTTTATCAAAAGTAAAGCTGGAGCTGAAAACACTACATAATGTCAAAAAACCTGATATTTCCTTGGAAATATTTGGCGAAAATGTGAATTTTCCTGTACTTCCGGCACCTATGGCAGGCATGAAGAGCAACTTTGGTGGATATTTTACTGAATATGAGTTTGCGTCGATTCTGGCCAATGCCTGTAAAGAATTAGGACTGATGTATACATCGGGAGATGGGCCAGACCCAAACATGTTTAACGCTGGTATCGAGGCCATAAAGGAGACAGGCGTGCCAGCAATGGTGTTTATAAAACCGAGAGGGGTAAAAGAGGTAATAGAGAAGATTAAGATAGCAGAAGAGGCTGGTGCTAAGGCAGTGGGCATGGATGTGGATGGAGCAGGTCTTATCCTGATGGTGAGGAGCGGACAGGAGGTAGGGCCAAAGAGCATTGATGAGCTTAAGGAGATAATATCCTCCACTAGTTTGCCGGTTGTGCTGAAGGGTATAATGACGGTGGAAGAGGCAAGGATTGCTTATGAGGTCGGCGCAAAGGGTACAGTGGTCTCCAACCACGGCGGCAGGGTGCTGGATGCTGCCCTGGCTACATGCGATGTCCTTCCAGAGATAGCAGAGAAATTTAAAGGAAAGATGACGATTTTTGCGGACGGCGGCGTGAGGTCTGGTGTAGATGTATTAAAGATGCTGGCTCTGGGTGCCGATGCTGTGATAGTAGGAAGGCCGGTAGCCATAGCTGCCCATGGCGGTAAGATAGATGGTGTCAAATGGCTTTTAAAGAATTATGCAGATGAGCTCTATCAGGCCATGATACTTACTGGGACACCTGATGTGCATATTAAGAGTGAAATAGAGTGCTTTGGGAATAATACCCTTGTAAAGATAAGGGAGAGAGGTACATGGAGAATTTGAAGGGAGCTGAGATATATGGAGTTAAAGGAAGGTATGGAGGCGCCGGATTTTACACTACCATCCACTGATGGGAACGTGACGTTATCAGGCCTTCGGGGTAAGAATGTTGTTCTCTATTTCTATTCCAAGGATAATACATCCGGCTGAACCAATGAGGCGATAAGCTTCAGGGACAAGCTTAGGGATTTTGTGGAACTTAATACGGAGATATTGGGTTTAAGCAGGGACAGTGTAAAGTCCCATGAGAACTTTGCCTCTAAGTACGGACTGCCCTTTAAACTGCTTTCAGACAGTGAAGGTAAGGTGTGTGAACTCTATGGGGTGTTGAAGGAGAAAAATATGTATGGCAAGACCTCCATAGGCATTGAACGCACTACATTTGTCATTGACAAGGATGGCTATATAAGGAAGATTTTTAACAAGGTAAAGGTTGATGGGCATGTGGATAATGTTCTGGAGGCTATACGCAATCTATAAGGCCGTATGGCCTTATTTTTTTGCATAATTAAAGAAGGAAATTTACATTTTATATAGAATAATATATAGTATACAAAAAAATTGTAAGCTTTATAAAAATTTTAAAGCCGGAGGTGATACCTTGATAAAAAACTTTGAAGAACTTAAGAACAAGGCATTGAACTCTGGTAGGATGGTATTATCGGTAGCTGCAGCCGCAGATGACGCAGTGATTGCGGCTGTTGAGGAAGCCCGTAAGATTGGTATCATAGATGCCTACTTGGTTGGTGATAAGGAGAAAATAGTGTCTATAGCGGAAGAAATGGGCGTGGATATCAAGAATTATGAGGTCATAGATGAAAAGGATGTAACCGGGGCAGCCAGGACTGCAGTAAAGTTCGTGCATGATGGCCAGGCCGATTTTGTGATGAAGGGCATCCTGGGTACCTCAGACCTGCTAAGAGCTGTCCTGGATGAGGAGATTGGCCTTCGTGGGGAAAACCTGCTTTCCCATGTAATGGTATACAATATACCTGCTTATCATAAACTTTTAATGGTCACAGACGGTGGCATGGTTATAAGTCCTACCATGGAAGAAAAGGCAGGCATAATACAAAATGCTGTAGAGGTAGGTAGGGCGCTGGATATAGAGCCATTGAAGGTGGCTGCCCTTTGTGCTGTGGAAACCGTTAACCCCAAGATGCAGGCGACCATTGACGCAAAAGAGCTTTCAGAGAAGTCAAAGAGGGGAGAAATAGAAGGCGCAATTGTGGAGGGCCCTCTTGCCTTTGACCTTGCTATAAGTAGGGAAGCGGCAAAACACAAGGGGGTTGCCGGTGAGGTGGTAGGAGATGCCGACTGCCTGCTTGTACCCTATATTGAGGTGGGCAACGGTATAGGCAAATGCCTGGCCTATTTTGGAGGAGCCCAGTGCGCAGGTATAGTTATGGGGGCAGGGAAGCCAATAGTGCTGGTATCAAGAGCAGATCCGCCGGAGGATAAGTTTAACTCTATCCTTTTAGGCTGTGTAATTGCATCGAATCGATAACTGAAATAATTTGTAGAGTATGTCAAATCAATAAACCTTTAGGAGAGTGAGAAATAATATGAAGGAGCTTCTTACAGGCAATGAAGCAGTGGCCAGGGGTGCCTATGAATATGGCATCACCATTGCTGCTGCATATCCGGGTACACCCAGTACCGAGATACTGGAAAATATAGCACCATATGATGAGATATATGCCGAGTGGTCACCCAATGAAAAGGTAGCATTAGAGGTGGCTCTCGGAGCAGCCTTTGCAGGGGCAAGGAGCCTTGCAGCCATGAAGCATGTGGGTCTCAATGTGGCAGCGGACCCCATGTTTACTTCAGCCTATACGGGGGTCAACGGTGCTTTTATTATCATGACCGCAGATGACCCGGGCATGCATAGCTCTCAGGACGAGCAGGACAACAGATACTATGCTAAGTTTGCAAAGATACCCATGCTGGAACCATCGGACAGCCAAGAGTGTAAGGAATTTGTTGGTGAGGCGGTTAGGATATCCGAAGAGTTCGATACCCCGGTCATACTGAGACTGACAACCAGGATATCCCACAGCAAGAGCCTGGTAGAGCTGGGCGAAAGAGAAAGTGTACCGATGAAGTCCTACAAAAGGAATGCACCCAAGTATGTAACAATTCCAGGTAACTCCAAGGTGCTGAGGGTTAAGCTGGAAGATAGGCTTAAGAAATTGAAGGAGTACAGCGAGAAATCACCCCTCAACCGCATTGAATGGGGAGATAAAAAGATAGGCATAGTCACCTCCAGCGTTTCCTATCAGTATGCCAGAGAGGTTATGGGCGATAGTGCTTCGTATCTGAAACTGGGTATGACCTATCCTCTGCCTGATGAGCTTATCAAAGAGTTTGCATCGCAGGTGGAAGAGGTGTATGTTGTAGAGGAACTGGAACCATATCTGGAGGAACATTTAAAAGCCCTTGGGATTAAATGCCATGGTAAGGACCTTATACCCATAGTTGGTGAACTAAATCCGGAGATTGTGGCAAAGGGACTTCTGGGCAAGGAGCCTGAGACGATAAAGGTGAGTATCAAGCCTGCGGCCAGGCCACCACTAATGTGTCCCGGATGCCCTCACAGGGGAGTGTTCTTCGTCCTATCCAATAAGGATGCAGTAGTAACCGGCGATATCGGCTGCTATACATTGGGTTCACAGGAGCCTTTAAGCGCCATGGATACAACCATATGCATGGGAGCCAGTGTATCTAACGGGCATGGTTTCCAGAAAGCCTTTGAAAAGAACGGGATAAATAAGAAGGTATTTTCTGTTATAGGCGACTCTACATTCTTCCATTCAGGTATGACAGGGCTTCTTGACATTGCATATAACAAGGGCAATTCTACCCTTATAATACTGGATAACAGGATAACAGCCATGACAGGACAGCAGGAAAACCCTGGTACAGGGTATACTTTAAAGGGTGAGCCAACATTCCAGGCTGACCTGGCAAAGATTTGCAATGCCATGGGCATAGAAAAGGTAAGGGAGGTAAACTCTCTTGACCTTGAGCAGGTAGAGGCTGCCATAGACGAGGCCATGAACACAACAGATCCCATGGTTATAATCGCTAAAGCCCCATGTGCCCTCTTAAAGAGAGAAAAACAGCCGGAGGGGAAGAGCAGGATAGATGTGGATATATGCCTGCAGTGTGGACTGTGTCTGCAGCTCGGTTGTCCGGCCATATACAGGGACGAGAATGATAATATCATAATAGATGAATATCAGTGCAATGGCTGCACACTCTGCCAGCAGGTGTGCGAATTTGACGCCATTGAGACCATAATGTAGGAGGGCTGTAGTATGAGCGATACAAAGAGCATTCTACTGGTTGGAGTTGGAGGTCAGGGTACCATCCTTGCCAGCCGTGTCCTTACCAAGGGATTGGTGGCAGCAGGATACGATGTAAAGATGTCTGAAATACACGGCATGTCTCAGAGGGGCGGCAGCGTATCAACCCAGATAAGATTTGGTGAAAAGGTATATTCCCCTATCATAGGCAGGGGTACAGCGGATGCCATAGTGGCCTTTGAACAGATGGAGGCATTGAGATATACAGATTTCTTAAAGACCGATGGTATGATGGTTATTAATGACTATAAGCAGCCGTCATTGCCCATAATGATTGGTGATGCTGAATACCCCGATGGCATTATAGATGAACTGAGTTCAAAGGTTAAGACTGTTGTTTTTGATGCTGCTGATGTGGCAAATAACCTTGGTAACCTAAAGGTGCAGAATATAGTCCTCCTTGGGGCCTTGATTAAAGTAATGGGCCTTGACAATCTGGACTGGGAGGCAATTATATCTCGGGAGGTACCTGCTAAATTTAAAGATATGAACATTGAGGCTTATCATAAAGGGCTTGAGCTTGCATCATAAACTATCCACCAGGATTTTCGGTGTATAGGTTCATATTCCCACCTTTAATAACATAAGGATTATATGGGTGGGATGTTAAATGAGAGTAATAATTATAAAGAGAACCCTGATTGTGGTTATCGTTATCGTAATCCTATTGGTGACTGGGCTTTATGGTGCCTATACTGAGGTATTTAATAATAATGAGCAAAAGGTGATAGCCATAATAATAGATGATTTTGGCAACAATGGTAAAGGAACGGAAACCTTTTTTAAAATTAAAGAGAGGCTTACTGTAGCTGTGTTGCCTAATTTACCATATACTGTACAAGATGCTCAAAAGGCACATGAAAACGGGTTTGAGGTAATAGTACACCTCCCCATGGAACCGTTAAAAGGTGAAAAGAACTGGCTTCCACCTGATTCAATTACATCTGACCTCAGTCCCCAGGAGGTATTGGGAAGAACCAGTAAAGCCTTTGATCAGGTACCCTATGCGGTTGGCTTTAATAATCATATGGGTTCTAAGATTACTTCTAATAGGGATATGATGTACGTCATACTGAAAGAGGCTAAAAAACGTAATTTCTACGTTGTAGACAGCAAGACGATTGGAAATTCACTAATAGATGAGGTATCTGAAGCATTGGGAGTGAAACATTATGATAGAGACCTGTTTTTAGATAGGAAGAATGAGTATGGTGTCTACAAACAGGTTTTAAAACTGGCAAAGATAGCAGAAAAAAAGGGGTACGCCATTGGAATAGGGCACGTAGGACCTGAGGGTGGAGCAATTACCGCCAGTGGGATAATGGATGCACTGTTAGAGCTTGAAAAGATGAATATTAAAATAGTATATGTGTCTCAATTAAAATAGGGGTCAGATTGACCCCTATTTTACATATACGTTCCTTGCACCCTCTGCTCTGAGCTGTTTAGCGGCTTCATCAACCTTTTGCCTTGTTGATTCAACAGATACCACAGCTCCGCCGGCTTTTATGTCTTCTTCATATTTCCTGGCCTGCTCAGCAGGTATACCCCAATCTACCAGGCTGCCCACTATACCACCGCCTACTGCTCCGGTGATTGTGGCGGCCAGAGGACCCATGGCTACGATGGGGCCTATGCCGGGTATCATCAGTGCACCAGCACTGGCGGCCAGGCCAGCAATACCGCCCAGGACACCGCCTGTCGTCATGCCGGCGCTAAGGTTGTTATCTGCACCTCCATTGCCCTGCCTATCATCGCCCTTGGCTATTATAGACATCTCATTATCGGTTAAGCCTTTAGCTCTCATGTCCCTTATGGCTTTTTCTGCCATATCCCTGGATGGGAAAGAACCTATAACCTTGGCCTTGTCTACCATGTAAAAACCTCCTTTTTTTGTTTATGATCAGTATTTATTTTTCACAAATTGGAGTAAAATATGTATATGATAATTTTGCTATAGCGAGGGTGTAAATGTTTTATATAGTCTTCAAACATATTTGTTATGCAATATTTAAAATCCTATTCCGGCTAAAGTTTGAAGGTCTTGAGAATATTCCAGACAAAGGGGCCTGCATTATTGCAAGCAACCACAGGAGTATACTTGACCCCTTTCTTATAATTGCCGGATCAAAAAGGAAAATAATCTTCCTTGCCAATCAATATCTTTTCGATATTCCGGTAATAGGGGCACTGATAAGGAAATTAGATGCCTTACCTCTTAACAAGGAAAAAGTTGATATAAAAGCGTTAAGAACCGCTTTAAAGATACTGCAGGATGGTGGTATAATAGGTATATTCCCTGAGGGTGGGGTTAGAGAATCAGGCGACAGCAACATTGAAGAAGGAGTCCTTTTTTTAGCCAGTAAATCGAAATCCCCAATTGTTGCATGTACCATTGAAGACAGTGGTGAAGCCTTGCCTCCAGGCAAATATATACCAAAATTCAAGAGAATATATATTAAATTTTTCAACCTGATAGATTGTAAAGATATAACTAAGGATAAATATGATGATTACAAAAAATTGATATATAAATATATAAACAATATCCAGGAGGTAAAAGATGCATAAGAAAACAGCTCTTGTACTTGGAGGAGGAGGGGCAAGGGGGTATGCCCATATAGGGGTCATTAAAGCGTTGGAGGAAGCAGGTATAAAAATAGACATGATTGTAGGCACCAGTATAGGCGCCATAATTGGGGCTGGTTATGCTTCAGGCCTTACTGTAGAAGAAATGGAGTCCATAGCAGGATCTATGACCGTAAGAAAATTTGTTGAACTAATGGACATCTCCATTTCATCTCAGGGACTCATCAAAGGGGATGGAATTAGCGGTTTTTTGAATCAAGCAATCAAAAAGAAAAATTTTTATGAGCTTGATATACCCTTTTATGCGGTAACCACGAATATTCTGACAGGCGAAAAGATAGTAATAGACCAGGGAAATTTGATAGATGCTGTAAGGGCAAGCATGGCAATTCCAGGTTTATTTACCCCTATACGATATGATGACAAAATCTTAGTTGATGGCACTCTTGTAGACTTTCTGCCCATAAACGTGGCGATACAAAACGGTGCTAACCGTGTGATTGCTGTAAATGTCTCATCAGAGGTCGATGGCGTATCGACATTGAACAAGATCTATATATATCTGAGACGAGCATTAGATAAAGTAGAGGTGGCTGCAATACCAGAGAATTTTAGAGATGTACTTAAGAAATACCCCAATGCCATTTATTTTACCATGAAATCCCTTGAGATATTAAACACATGCAAACAGAGCATCTCTCCGGCTCCGAATGTACTTATACTCACACCTCCTGTACAGAACATTAAATGGTACAGCTTTCACAAGTCAAAGGAAGGGATTGAAAAAGGCTATCTTGCAACAATGGAATTCTTAAACCGCAAATTAGAGGCATGAAATGTTTTACAAAGCTTGAAAAAATCATATTCATATGATATAGTATTTAATGTTAAATAAAAGTGCGCCCATAGCTCAGCTGGATAGAGTAACTGACTACGAATCAGGAGGTCGGGGGTTCAAATCCCTCTGGGCGCACCAGTAAAATAGCAGGTTCTATGGCATTATTTAAGATGCCATTTTTTTCTTTGGGTGCAAAAATTTTTAATAGTTACAAAGTGCATTTCAAGAAGTTTTAAAATATATATATTTGTAGGAGTGGACCCATAAGGCATAAAATGGTCTACTCTTTATTTTTTTTATGCCCAAAATTGTACCATTTTTTATTGAATAGTTGGTGATTCTAATACCTCATAAACTCCGATTTATTCCTTTACTTTCCAACAATAATACAAAAACTTACATCAGTAATAATGTGACCTTTTAGACCACCACTGAGGATTACTTTTTTGCCAGGAGTAAAATCATCTTAGGTTATGGTGTAAACAGGGTATGTGGCTTAACAATGTGCATTTTTATGTACTTTTCCCACGTCCTGTTTTTTATATATCCTGATTTTAGACATCTGTGTAGATAAGAGTATATTTACAGACTCACCAACATAATATTTTTTTGAGTAAGCAGGAAATTTACAATAATTGTAGAATAACATATAAAATTGAATTTTTAATTTGTAAAAAATGGAGAAGCGTTATCTATAGATTGACAAAAATTAAAGGTAAAGTGAACCTTTATAGAAATGTCAATATCGGTATGTGGTGCATTTATGTACAGAGAGTTTTCTGAAATATTGTAAAATCATGTGAAGATAAAAAATGGAGGTGATATATACATATATCTTAATTATTATATGCTTGTTTACTAATTTTGACTGATAAGAGATTGATAGCAAGTGATATATTAGGGAGGGATGAAAATATGAATAGTGGATTTAACTTTTTGAATGTCATGTTATTTTTTATGCCATTAGCTATAAGCCTGATTATCAGTGTAATATTCTATTTCAGATGAGGAGGAAATTGGATTGATTAATTTAATTGTATTTTCCATTTATCTTCTTGTATTGGTAGGTATTGGCTATTTTACATATCTTAGAACCAATACCTTAAGTGATTACACCTTAGCGGGTAGAAGTAATAATAAATGGATAACTGCAATATCTGCTGAATCCTCAGACATGAGCGGATGGCTTTTGTTGGGATTACCTGGAATGGCTTTTTTATCAGGTTTTGGTGCAATATGGACCATCACAGGAATACTTCTCGGTACTTTATTTAATTGGACTGTTATTGCTAACCGGTTGAGAACTGCCAGTGAGTATTACGGGGCACTTACTATACCGGAATATATTGATAAAAGATTTAATGATAAAAATGGTATACTCGGTTTAATAGCAGGGATTGTAATAGTGATATTTATGATAATAAACTCCTCGGCAGAAATAATAGGTAGCGGGAAATTATTAAATGCAGCATTCGGATTTGACTATAATGTTGGTATAATTATAGGACTGCTTATTGTGCTTATTTATACATTTTTGGGTGGATTTTTGGCGGTGAGCTGGAGCAACTTTTTGCAGGGTTCATTGATGTTTATAGCATTAATTTTAGTTCCGGTTGTGGCCCTACTGGATATTGGAGGGTTAACCAATCTAAGTAATAGCCTTATTATGCAGGATGTTAATTTATTTAGTTTTTTAGGAGGAGAAAACAATTTTTGCTCTTATAATGGGAGGAATAGGTATTGGTATTGGTATTGGTTATCCAGGTCAGCCGCACATTTTAGCTAATTTTATGTCAATAAAAAATCCAAGAGAAATAAAAGATTCTACACTCATAGCCATGATATGGGTAGGGCTTACTACATACGGCGCTGTAATAGTAGGGCTGATAGGCAGAGGTTTATATAAAAATCTTGAAGACCCGGAGCAGGTGTTTCTTGTAATGATAAAGGATTTGTTCCCGAATTATATGGTCGGATTGTTTGCAGCTGCAGTGATGGCAGCGATTTTATCGTCAGTAAGTGCTTATTTACTTGTTGCAGCCGCATCTTTTGCAACCAATGTTTATAGAAAATTTGCCAGAGTTGAAAATGAGAAACAGTCTATCTGGATTGAAAGAATCACATTAGTTGTAGTGGCGATACTAGCATATGCCTTATCTCAATCGGGTGGTTTAGTATTTGAAGTAGCTTTATATGCTTGGGGTGGACTTGCAGCTTCCTTTGGCCCCATCATAATATTTTCACTGTACTGAAAAGGGGCTAATAGGACAGGAGCCCTGACAAGCATGATTGTTGGTATGTTTACTATATTAATATGGTACAATAGCAGCCTATCACAATGGCTCTACGAACTTGTACCCGGGTTTGCATTCAGTATAATTGCACTTGTTGTGGTAAGTTTTATTACTGGAGGGTCAGACAAAGAAACAGCTGTGTCTTTTACTAAATACTTGGAAAGTATAAGAGGTGTGGATGATGACAGATCATGATGTTATTATACCAATGGATAGGTTAGGTGTTGTAAATGTACAGAAAAAGCCCATGGAAGCAGTGAATTATATAAATGGGTTGATTAAGAAGAACATAAATGTAAATTGGATTATGAATCCTACGGTTTTAAAAACATCCGATTTTCCAGAAGGACACATATATGGTCCAGGAGGTTTTTTAGCGAATTTAAATGAAGAAGAATATTCAATGTTACACGGGACCGATCTTAAGTATTCGGACATAGTAGAGTATATTTCTGGTGGCTATTCTAAGTTGAACAAAAAGAAAATAGCCCTGTATGTAGGGATTGGATCTGCTGAGTTTTGTTTTAAACCACTTATGGAGGTTTTAAATCTTTCAGTGTTTGAATTCAAAGAAGTAAATGATAAAGATATCAGAGAAAATCTGCTAGACGATTTTGATATCTTCATAGTTCCTGGTGGACCCGATGCAGGAGAATCGTTTTATCATGGCTTAGGAGATAGAGGTTATGATAATATTAAGAGGTTTCTGCACAATAAAGGACAGTATTTGGGTATTTGTGCTGGAGCATATCTGCCGCTGACATCCAATGATGAGAATAATATCTGGCTGAACATTGTAGATGCAACTGATGACAATGAATTAGACTATATTTAGCGTCCTAATTTCATCTGCTATGGCTTTACCGAAAGCCAGCAACATGGTCCTGAATGTACTATTGAAAATCAATCCTGATAATTGATTGCTTCAACCCATACAATTACTTGATGTTTAGCAAAAAGTCCTGTACATGTGACGGTAGTGTACCAGCACGAGATGAAGTTTGATCTAACTGTATACAAAGATCTGATAGTTTCTACACGAGCAAACAAGGCATGGCTGAAAACCACTGTAGAATTTGACATGAAATAGAAACGGACAAAAAGCTATTGATAGATTATAGGAAGAGATTTTTAATGGACATAAGGAAAAGCCATTTGCTAATAATTATAAGCTTTATAAAAAATACAAAACACTAGACCTGGATGTCAATTACCCAACATTTAAAAATGCAGGACTTAATCTCAAGTTAACCTAACTAAGGAGATAATTTAGGGTCTACGTTAGCAGCAAAACTAAAAAACACATCCGTTGGTGTTTCTATAAACTTGTACTGATAGAGTGAAAATCGAAGCACTGGGAAAAGGGGTAGGGATTTATTCTGTATGTTATCTTACTGAGCGCTTTTGAATATATTCTTAAATTATTGATAGCAAAATTTTAATAACCATAAGCTAATATTTTGTCACAATTTGCGCACAGCAATACTTTGGGAAGGAGGATTATCATGCTCGAGGATAGCACAGAAGATCTCGATCCAGAAATTGCAAAGCTTATTATAGATCATTTAGATGGAGTGGCCATAACCGATCCACAAGGAAGATACCTATATGTGAATGAAATGTGGACAGAATTGATGGGAGGGATAAAATTACAAGATATAAAAGGTAAATATGTTCATGATATAATTCCTGATACAAAGATTGATTATGTATTAAAAACAAAAAAACCTGTTATAGGTCATGCTATTATAGCTAGAGGACCAACCAAAACTAAAGCATTTTCGACATATATACCAATTATAGATAAAAATGGTAAACTAATAGCAGGATTTATATATGTCATGATAAGAGGTATGGAGAATGCCATTAATTTTTCTTTTAAGGTTAATAGCTTGATGAACCAGATTGAATATTACCAGGAAGAGTTAAGAAAGATTAGAGGAGCAAAATATACGATTGATAATATTATTGGGAATAGTGAAAAGATTAAAGAACTTAAGGAATCAATAATTCATGCAGCCAGGTCAAATTCTACTGTATTAATAGAGGGTGAAACTGGCGTTGGGAAAGAATTAGTAGCACATTCTATACATGATTTAAGCAATAGGTCATCATTCCCGTTTATTAAAGTAAATTGTGCAGCCATACCTAGCGAACTTTTAGAATCCGAATTTTTTGGTTATGAAGATGGTGCTTTTACTGGAGCCAAAAAAGGTGGTAAAGAAGGAAAATTTGAAATGGCAAATGGAGGTAGTTTATTTCTCGATGAGATTAATCAAATGCCTTTGTCATTACAGCCAAAACTATTGAGAGTTTTACAGGAAAAGGAAATAGAAAGAGTTGGAGGGAAAGAAAGCATTCCTATTAATGTGAGGATTATTGCAGCGTCTAATGAATCTTTGGAGAGGATGGTTAAAGAGAAAAAATTTAGGAGCGATTTATTCTATAGGTTGAATGTGATAAAAATAGTTATACCTCCTCTAAGAGAACGCAAAGAAGACATACCATTAATCGTTGATAATCTCATAGATAAATTAAATTATCAACTGGGCATGTATATCCCTGGTATATCTGACGAGGCCAAGCGTAATCTAATGGAAATGGAATATGACTGGCCAGGAAATGTAAGAGAGTTACAAAATATAGTGGAAAGAGCAATGAATGAATCAGATGGAGAAGTTTTAGAATGGGAGCATTTCAGCAACTATTTTAATCGAAACAAATTGAAGGAAAATTATAAAACACAAAGAAAAAATGCGTTTTCGATTAAGGACATGAAAGAAAACTTAGAGAAAGATTTGATTATTGAAACACTCAGCAATTGTGATAATAATAAGACTAAAGCTGCAAAAATCCTTGGGATATCGAGAACCTTGCTATATAAAAAACTCAAAAAATATGGAATTGACAATACTTAATTGTATATTATAGTTTACGTATACAAATGTTTACGTTATTTATTTAAAGGCAGTATTTTGCTTAGTGATATAATGTTATTGTAAATGTTTATTTACATATTAAAAACCGATAAGCATGAAATCGCATGGTTAAAATCTTGTTATTTCAGGCTTATTGGTTTTTTTATATTATTGGCATAATAATTGCTATATATATTTATAGACATATTAAGAAGGGAGGTGAAATTATGGCAAAAATAATTATAACAGTAGCACCTACTGGTGCCTGGCCAACAAAAAAAGATAATCCCAATATACCCTTAACACCGCAAGAAATAGCAGACGATGTTTATGAATCGTGGAAAGCTGGTGCGGCAATAGCACATCTACACATGAGAGATGATAATGGTAATGGTACTATGGATAAAGATAAATTTCAAGAAACAGTCAAATTAATAAAGGAAAGATGTGACATAATATTAAATTTAACAACATCTGGGGATTTAAAAGCTACAGATGATGAAAGACAGGCACATTTGAAGATTATCAAACCAGAAATGGCATCATTTGATTGTGGTTCTATGAACTGGATGCATAAATCAGTATTTTTGAATACGCCGACATTCTTAGAAAATTTAGGTAAAACGATGCAAGAATATAATATCAAACCTGAAATCGAAATTTTTGATGCAGGAATGATTTACAATGCTATGTATTATTTGAAAAAAGGTGTCCTTAAAGAACCACTTCATTTTCAATTTGTTTTGGGAGCAGCGGGAGGTATAGCAGCAACGGTCGAGAATCTGATATTTTTAAAAAATTTAATACCAGAAAACTCTACCTGGTCAGCATTTGGTATTGGTAAAGCCCACATTCCTGTAATGTTGGCTACGATAGCTTTAGGCGGTCATGTACGGGTTGGTATGGAAGATAATGTAATGTTTGCAAAGGGGCAATTAGCTGAATCAAATAAACAATTTGTTGTTCGTGCAGCTAATATCATTAAGGAAAGTGGTAATGAGGTTGCTACGCCAGATGAAGCCAGAGAAATATTAGGGTTAAAAGCATAAAAGGTGACTGAGTAAAATAAATTAAATTTATTAAGATTTTATAATAATTTGCAGGAATATAGCTAAGAGTTGTTATCACAATTAATATATACTGAATATATATCGAAAGGCTTGTGTGGCAAAGTTGTTGTTAAATTTAGAAAGGTGGGAAAAACATGAAAATTGTTGATTTAAGTATTTCAATAGAGAGTGGTCTGCCAAGCGACCCCCCTGACTATATTCCATATATTGAGTATCAAAACCATAAAGAAACTGCTGAAGACATGTTAAAATATTTTGGTGATGCTACAATTGATGACTTACCAGAAGGAAATGGTTGGGCAGTCGAATTTTTAAAAATATCAACTCATGCAGGGACCCATATAGATGCACCTTATCATTATTATCCCACCATGAATAATGGAGAAAAGGCATGGACCATAGATGAAGTTCCGTTAGAATGGTTTTATGGTCCGGCTGTTATAGTTGACTTTAGAGATAAACCAGATGGTTATAAAGTGGAACCAACCGACTTTGAAGAATATTTTAAGAAAATAAATTATACATTACAACCGGGGGATATTGTATTGGTAAATACGGGTGCAAGCAAATACTGGGGGACTAAGAAATATTTGTCATCTGGCTGTGGTATGTCTAAGGCCGCTACACTTTGGCTTATAGAGCAAGGCGTTCACGTGACAGGAACAGATGCATGGAGTTGGGATAGGCCACTTCCCTTAATTGCAGAGGAATTTAATAAAACACATGATAGTAGCATTATTTGGGAAGGACACAGGGCAGGTGCAGAAAAGGCATACTGCCATATAGAAAAATTAACCAATCTGGAGTCGCTTCCAATAACTGGTAGTAAATTCTTTTGCTTTCCAATAAAAATTAAAAAAGCAAGTGCAGGCTGGATACGTGCAATTGCCTTTGTGGAAAATTAAATTAATAATAAAATGGAGGGGGCAAAGTAAGTGGTAAATACAATTTTTATCGTCTACTCAATAATTTTTGCCGTACTTTTAATTGGTGCAGGGTTTATAACAAGAAAATGGGTTTCTGATTCAGATGATTATATAATTGCTGCACGAGAAATAAGCTTACCTATTAACACATTATCCGTAGTTGCCATTGGATTTGCAGGGACAAGCATAACTCTGGCGCCTGGTTTTGCAGTTTTATATGGGCTTAGAGGTGGCATTTTATGGGGTTGCATATATTCTCTATTTGGTTTACTCATTTATGGCCTGGTGTTTTCAAAATTTATTAGATTGTGTGGTGCTCAAACACTTCCTGAATATTTTGAGGCACGATATGATGGGAATGTACGGAGTTTAGTAGCCATTACTTCTGTTATAGGTATGTGTGGTATCCTCGCCAACAATATTGTTTCTCTATCTTCTATTGTTTCGGGTTACACAGGTTGGCCTACGTTAGCAATAACAGCAGCCGCATTCATTATTATCTTAGCTTTTGCTACAATGAGCGGAATGTGGGCCACATCATTAACAGATTTTATCCAAGTTACTATTGGTACAATTGCAGTACCTGTTTTCCTGATATATTTAATTAGTAAATACGGCGGTTTTGAATATTTTGCAACTTGGTTAGGTGGTGATTGGATTAACCGGGGATTAGCTGGTGCTACATTACCTGGATTATCACTAAAATATCCAAGTGTTTTAACTTTTATGATTTTATATGGTACAGCCTTAGTATGGGGAAACAATTATTACTGGATTAAAATGTCATCGAGCAGGAATGAAAAAATTGCAAAAAGATCTTATGTAATTGGCTCTATTTATCTAATAATTATATTCATGATACCTTTGTCATTTATAGGTATATATGCCGGTGTTACTATGCCTGATGTATTTGCATTAGCAGGCGGCACGGTTCCACACACAGCGGCATATGGAGTAATTGCAAAAGTAGCTCCTCCATGGTTAGGGTCACTGTTTATTGTAGGAGCAGCGGCAGCAGCTCTATCCACCTCGTCAACGTCCGCTATGGGTGCAGCATCAACAGCTACGCGTGACATTTACAAAAGAATTATCAATAAAGATGCTTCCCCTGCCAGTACGTTAAAAGCAAGTAGAGCTATTATGGCACTGGTAATTATAATTACTTTTGCACTGACTTTTTTCCCTGGTGGTCCTACTTATCTTTTCGCATTTGCTAATGCATGGTTAACCCCACCTGCAGTACTTCTGTTGTTAGGTGTATTTTGGCCAAGATTTAACTCAAGAGGTGCTTTTTGGGGTTCTCTTTCAGGAATGGTAACAATGGTTGTTTTAACAATTACTCAATTAACGCAAATTTTTGATATTGGTAACTGGACACATATGGCCATTGTTGGATTTTTGGTCTCGCTTATTGTAGGAGTCATCACTGCACTTACAGCACCGCCTAAATATTATGGAGAACATGGATGGAACATTAAAGCAAATAAAGGTAACCGTATGGAAGTACAGTTAAATGATATTGATCTGAAAGTATTAGAGATGATTAGGGTGGGGCATATATATATGGCAGATATTAATGATGGATTGTTACTTGATTCCAAAACGACAAATGAAGCAATTGAAAAATTAGATATTGGAGGGTATATTGAAAGGGCAGGTTTAATAGGTACAAAATTTTACACATTTAATATTACAGAAAAAGCAAATGAGGTTTTGCCAAAACTCAGTGAAAAAGAATCAAAATTAATAGAAGATTATCTCACCACAAAATATCTTAATTTTTTAGAAAT
>JASEJQ010000050.1 GCA_030016635.1 Thermoanaerobacteraceae bacterium
GCCGATTGAGCTACGCCAGCATATATATGGTGGGCGCAACAGGGCTCGAACCTGTGACCCCCTGCTTGTAAGGCAGGTGCTCTCCCAGCTGAGCTATGTGCCCACACTATTGGTGACCCCGAGGGGATTCGAACCCCTGTTACCGCCGTGAAAGGGCGATGTCTTAACCACTTGACCACGGGGTCTCAAGTTTACACTGGTCGGGGCGGCGGGACTTGAACCCACGGCCTCATGGTCCCAAACCACGCGCGCTACCAACTGCGCTACGCCCCGCTCACACGGCGTTCATGTGACATTGTTTATTATACTTGGATTACAGGATATGTACAATGATGAAATTTAGCCATATATCCTGCTTATGTTGCATTAGCATCATATATCTATCTTATTCTCTTAAAATCACCGCAATGCATAAAGCCGAAATTTGTAACCAAATTGTAACCAAAATTTAACCCATTTTTATTTAAATAAGGTTATAATTATATATACAACAATTTACGAGGTGATGTGATGAACGTTTATAAAAAAATTTATGCTATTGCAACAACATTGATTCTGTTGTTAAACCCTTTTATTTCCAATGCTTATGCAGACAGTTTTCAGGTCATCCATGAAGAAACGCAAAGTGAAGTACTGGCTGAAGGCATAACACATACCTATATTGAAAGGTTCACTACATCAGGCTGGCTTGATATAAACATAATTGAAGTTGAACTAAATGATAAAAATGTAGACCTTGACGCACTTTATGGTCTTGAAGGTCTTAATCAGCCTTCAACAGTATCCTCTATGGCCAAAGAGGTTGGTGCGGTAGCAGCCATTAATGGGGATTTCTTCGATACTAAAACCGGAAGCCCTATAGGTCAGATTGTATCAAATGGTGCGTTAATTTCCGGCCCACCTGATAAAAGTTTATATGGCAAATTAAGCAGTTTCAACATGGATAACGACGGAAACATATTTTTTGAATATTGGACATACGATTTTAATGTAACACTGCCTGACGGAAATCTGCTGACTGTTTCAGCTTTTAACAAAGCTACCAGTGGGCAGTATTTAAGTCTTTATGATTATCACTGGGGAAATACCCCGGGTTCTAATGGTAATCCAAACCATATTGAGGTCATTGTAGATGATGACGGAACAATCCTGGAGGTAAGGCAAAATATGCCGGGTACAGCCATACCCGAAGGATGTTATGCCCTTGTTGCTAATGGTGACAGTGCAGTGCAGCTTTCTGCGTTGTCAACCGGAGAAAAAATAGAAATTAAATTGAGCACAAAACCCGAATATAAAAATTTAAAATTATCCTTGAGCGGTGGTACCTTGCTCGTAAAGGATGGTGCTATTGCACCTATAACTCATGACCCTGTACCAAAACCAACCGCCAGGACCTCCATAGGTATCAACAAAAATGGTGATAGATTGTTTCTTGTAACTGTAGATGGCAGAAATGGGAGTTCGATTGGGCTGCTGGAAAGTGAAATGGCCCAGCTCATGCTTGATATAGGAACATATAACGCTCTAAATTTTGATGGCGGCGGTTCTACAACAATGGTGGCAAGACCTTTAGGTGAAAAATCCGTTGTAACCGTTAATGTTCCATCAGATGGCAAAGAAAGAAGAGTAGCCGATGCAATAGGTGTATTTAACAACGTAGAAAGCGGTGATATTAAAGGCTTAAAAATTAAAAGTGAAGGCAATGCTTTTGTAGGATCTCATACAAATATCAGTGTATTCGCTTATGATGATGGTTATAATCCTCTGGACGTGAATATGGATCGCGTTACATTTAGCTTAAGTGGGGTAAAGGGGAAATTCGAAGGAAACTGTTTTATGCCGCAGTCAGCTGGCCAGGCCGTCATTACTGTGAAATACAAAGGTGTATCCGAAAAAATTAATATAAATGTACTGGACAAGCCAATAATTTTAAAGTCAAATATTAGCGCAATAAATACCGGCTATAATACACAAACAGAAATAAAAGTATACGGAAAGGATGTCAAAGGCTATACCGCATTAATACCACCTGATGACATTGAGTGGACAGTTCACGGAAATCCAGGAAATATAGAAAATGGAATATTTACTTCCGGGGCAGCCAACGCTTCAGGCTATATCACAGCTGAATTCAACGGTGTATATCTTAGCATACCAGTATCAGTTGGAAATTCTACTCAAAAGATAGACTTCCCAAGCAATATAAACCTTGAAGAAGTTGACCCATATAACAAAAAGATTGATGTAAAAAACGATATGAGCTCATATAACATATTTGTATATGGTAATACAGAGGCCAGCAATCTGCTTCAAAATCTTATGCTAAGTAGAGCAATAGATAAAGCCAATGAAACCTCATCCTTTGCTGTATTTATGGGTAAAGGTTCCGAGAAATTAAATAACCTGAAGATTCCATATATAGCCATCGACAGCCCAGGCCTTTACGAGTTTAGAAACTCCAGCTTCATAGTCCTGGACTCTTCGAAAGGTGGTCTCAGAGCTACAAACGCTGAACAGTGGTTTGCGTTAAAAGAATATTTAAATAAAGCCGAGGGAACAAATATATTTCTTGTACTGCCCACACCAGTATGGGGCAGTGGTGGCTTTGCAGACCAGAGGGAGGCAACACTTCTGGAAAAAACACTAAAAGATTTCAGGAGCGAATCTGGCAAAAATGTATGGATTCTTTATCAAGGAAATCAGAATTTCTATACAGCTTTAAACGACGAAATAAGATATATAGGTTTGAGCGGAACAACGAACATCAATAAAAGTGATATATCAACCATGCCCTATACACTGATTGAGATAAACGAAAATGAGATATACTATCAAAAAAACAATCTGTTTAAATAAATATAGCGGGGATCACACCCCGCTATTTTCACTCTTGTTGCTATTGCATGCCAGCAACATCCATACACCTGATCGCTTGTCTTGATACTCTAATATTCGTGGCTTCATTCCGCCGGGTACGCCTCCATGCTGCGTCCCTGCCTACTGCTCCGGCTCAGCAGGCGTCCTATGTCTTATATAGCTTTTTTCTGCAATATTCATTATCCTCTTATAATCTTCTGCCGTTAAGGCATTTTGCAGTATATCCCTTGCAGTTTTTTCCTCATCAAATGTAACACCGTCTCCATATAGCTTAAGAATCAGTATGATGTCTTCAGTTCTTAGCTTTGATAATATGCTAATACATTCAATTTTGTCATTTACAGATAAATTTTTTATCATGCCATCAAGTTCTGTAAGACTTATATCCAGATTCTGTATTGACTTACCCTCCACATTTTTATCTTCCACCCTTTTTTTAACCTCTTCCCAACTGGGTTTATGTATTTCAACCTCATTTAGAAACCTATCCATATCATCAAATTCTATACTGGTATCTGTTTCCTCGGAAGGTGATATGACATTTTTTATACTTTCATAATCGTTTTCTCCGTTTTTGGGCATCTCTTCATTTGGTAATTGGACTGGAGAAACCAAATTATTTGAGATATTAACGTCCTGTACCTGTTCAACACTTTCAACTTTTTCCGGTAAAGTCATCCAGGCACTGGTGTCACTTATCTTCATATTAAGCATAAATATAATAGAGACACATGTTGTTACAACAATTATAGAAGCGCTGTACTTTTCCATATTCATTATAGTATACACCTCAAGATAAAGTATTGCTTAATGAAGTATATATTATACATCGCAGGGGTGATGCTGCTTTGGAAATCAGGGTTAATTATAAGAATGAAGATTCTATTGCACTTATGTCAAAGTTTCTAAAAAACTATATAAATCCGAGGACCCTGATATTATGTATTGGGACAGATAAATGGATAGGAGATTCTCTTGGGCCTTTTGTTGGTTATCTTTTGAAAAAAAGTTTGTATCCCGGACCTGTATACGGCACTTTAGAAAATCCTGTACATGCTATAAATCTATATAACACATTAAAAGAGATAAAAAAGAGGCATCCACACAGCAATATAGTCGCTGTGGATGCCTGTCTTGGCGAGCCTATAAATGTAGGAAAGATAGTATTGACCAACAGTCCCCTGTATCCGGGCAAAGGAGTAGGGAAGGCATTGCCTGCAGTAGGAGATATTTCAATAATAGGAATAGTGGACGAATACAATTCATACAACCTGCACAATATAAGACTGGAATTAATAGTAAACATGGCTGAAACTATATGCAGTGGCATATTACAATCCGTAAGTACAGGAAGCGAACGTCGTCATTTATAATACAGCAATCAAAATCATTAAAAAGAACGCAATGTTTCAAAAATCATATTGATGCCATCAATCTGTTCTTTTATGTTATTAATCTGTTCATTCAGCTTTTTCATTGTAATATCATTGCTATCAAGGACTTTCTTAAGAATGCTGTTGACCTCTTCAGAAGAGGAAAGGATTTCTTCAACCTGGGCAGAAACCTCCTCGCTTGCTGCCACAACCTGCTCCGTCTCATGCTGGGTGTTGATTGAGCTTTTTGAATTCTCCTGTGCCACTAAAGAAATCTCATTAAATGCCTCTTTGATGTCATTAAATACCTCTACAATCTTTTGGAACAGATCTCTGACAACATTTACTTCTCTGCAGGCTTCCTCAGAATCGCCAACACTTTTTTGAATGCTTTCTGTAGTGTTGTTGGCAAATAAAATGATGTCGTTTATAATGTGACCTATTTCCCCAACACTTTCACTGGACCTGGCCGCCAGCTTCCTTATCTCATCTGCGACAACAGCAAAACCCCTCCCTGCCTCACCTGCCCTAGCAGCCTCAATAGCAGCATTTAAGGAAAGCAGGTTGGTCTGGTCTGCGATTTCCTCTATAACCGTTAAAATTCCTCTAACATCATCAATCCTGTTTTCCAATTCTGTAAGGGTGCTGGATTTTTCTTTTGTGTCTTTAATACTGGTATTTAAAATATCTATCAAGGACAGGATCTTACTTCCTTCTTGCGATAAAGTGTCTATCTGACTGTTCATTTGGTCCTGAGAGTTGCCTACCGTAGTTAAAACCCTTTCCGATGATGCTGACAGCTCATCATTTATCCTGGAAATACTGGTCATAGAATTGGCAACATCAGTAATTGCCTGGCTTATCTGCTCTATACTTTCACTGAGTACCCTGACATTCTCTGCGGCCTGATTGAGTCCTTCCGTACTACCCCTGGCAGCATTCTCTACATCCTCTATTGTGGATGTAACCTTTTCCACTTTATTTTCAACACTTCTGGCATTTTCCATAATGCTTTTTATAGACCTGGATACTCGTGAGTACATTTTAAAGCTGCCCGCCATTGCTATCAGAGCGCCAATCAATCCTACCATCAGAGTAATCCTGGAAAGGTTATCCACATTTCCTGATACCTGGTCAAACTTTGGCAAAAAGCTCTGTGTAATCATGTAGTTGATATTTGCAGCATTGGTACCTATTTTGTCGGCCTCAGTCCTCATAAGGCTGGTGCTTATGACATCAGTCTCAGGATTATAATATGTACTTACCCTTCCTGCATTATTTTTCAGTTCACTTAAATTGTTTTTCAGGTCATCCAGCAATGCCTGAATATCCTTGTTGCCGATATCGGCTATAAGAGAATCAATGTTTGCAAGACTTCCCTCCACATACTCAATGGATTTCTTTATCTCTTGAGAGGTTGAGCTGTGTGATTGGTATCTATAAACTGATGATGAGAGTAACTGTGCATTTAAAGTAAGGTCAATCGTGTCCTTTGACTGATCTGTTATGGTATTCTTAATATCATTGACATTTTGTCTTATGCCCTGGGTTGTAAGGTAGCTGAAAGCTGATATCCCAACAATAATAAGAAATAATAAAACCAGAATAAATAGTATTTCTTTCCTTACGTTTACTTTGAGCATAAAAATCCCCCCCTTAAAAATTATTATAATTCAGAAGGGAGGATTTAACAACAATATTTTTCTTTTTTATATATTATTCGACATTTTTGTTGTAGATTCCCTCTCCACCAATTTGTGAGGAAGAAGAACCATTTTCTCAACCTGCTCACCTGAAATAAGTTTTATTACCATCCTTGTTGCAACAGCACCCATGTCATAAGTAGGCTGGTTAATAGATGTCATTGACGGCATATAATAGGCAGAAAAACTTATATCGTCAAATCCCATAATTGAGAGACCCTCAGGAATTTTAAAGCCCATTTCTGCTGCAGCCCTCATTGCACCAATAGCTGCAACGTCATTGGTTAATAGTAGTGCATCAACTTTATTACCATTTAATAGTTCTTTAGTCTTAACATAGCCGCTTTCTATACTAAACTGGCACTCTTTTATTATGCCTTCGTTATATTCCAGACCATTGTTTTTAAGTGTCTCTTTATACGCCCTAAGCCTTTCCTCCTGAAGCAGATCATCAACATCAGGAGCATACAGGAGGCCAATTTTTTTATGTCCGTTATTTATCAAATAAGTGATGGCCTCAGCAATTGCATTGTAGTTATCTATGCTAACCATGGGAATATCAAGTTCTCTGGAATAAAGATTTATAAAACAGGTTTTAATGTCCGCAGTTTTAAACCATTTAACATGTTCAGATTTTAATTTCCCAGTCATAAATAATAGTCCATCTGCCTGCTTGTCCGCCATCAGATTCAGATATTCGATTTCCTTGTCCAATTCCCTATGAGTATTGCATAAAAGCAAGGTATACCCATACATATTGGCAATTTCTTCTGCGCCCTCGACTATTGCAGCATAATAAGGATTTGCAATGTCAGGTATTATCATACCTATGATATTAGATTTTCTTAGAACAAGGCCCCTTGCCAGTTGATTTGGCCTGTATCCGGTTTCTCTGATAGCCTCCAGAACCCTCTGCTTTACCTCATCAGAAACCGGTTTGCTGTCATTAATAACCCTGGATACTGTAGATATGGAAACCCCAGCTCTCCTTGCCACATCCTTTATCGTTATTTTAATGTCAATCAACCCCCTTTGTTTTTCTTATCTCTATTATAGGAAAAGTTTTTCCCTATGTAAAGTGTTTTTCTTAAAAAATTAAAAAAATATAATCCTAAAAAGGATTATTTATCCTGACGCTCTCTTTCTCTATCTTCATCATACATAAGTGGCAAAAAAGCAAATACTGCATATAAAAGACCTGTAGCTATTACAAATAAGGCAACGACGGTCATTATTCCCCCATCCATATAATCCACCCCAATCTGATTACATTATATGTGATGGGAAATTTACTTATCACAAAAAGTTAAAGAGCCATTTCTGGCTCTTTAACTTTTTGTGAATACCTTATTGATGTTTCATGGCTATGCTTAAAAACACAGCCAAACCTCCATATAGAACAGAGCATATTAATACCAGCATTAAAATCGAGGCACTACTCATTTATTTTCCCCCCCTGGAGGTAGATATATTCTTTTCCCAGTCTCTGCTGCCCAGTATGAAAGAAGCGATAAGGTCGGCAGCCATGAGGACCCAACCCAGCAATAAGATCGCTGAGAATGGATAGCCGCCGTAGGGGGCCTTCAGTTCAGCAACTAAGTTTATGACACTCATGATAATCATTATAAACGGAGCCCAGTATTTAACCATAATATCCCACCATGTGCCGATTTTATAATCGGATATTGGGTTAAAGTGTTCCCTTATCTTGTTGGTGCCATAGAAGTATCCAATGGCTATTGCCTCACCCAGACCTGCCAGAACAACACCATAGGCATTTACAAAGTGATCCACTATGTCCAGGATCAACAGGCCAGCACCAGTACTAAAGAGTATGCTTACAAGCCATCCAATGAGGCACGTCCATGTTACTATCTTCCTTCTATCTCCATGAGTCTTATCTATCACACCGGAAGCAAAGGCCTCTACCATGGAAATACTGGATGTCAAACCGCCGAAAAGCAGACATCCAAAGAACATCATGCCAAAGAGCCATGGCAGGAATGGCATCATGCTTATGCCCCTTGGGAATGCAACAAAGGCCAGGCCCATGCTCTGCGCCACAATCTGATCAAAAGGTGCACCTGATTCTGTAGCCATAAAACCAAGTATTGAAAAGACTGCAAGACCAGACAGGAAAGCAAAGCCTGTATCTGCAAAACCTGTAATAAATGCGTTGTTGACTATATCTGATTTTTGGGGCAGGTAGCTTCCATAGGCGCAGTAGACACCCATAGCCACACTCAAGCTGAAAAAGGCCTGACCGAAAGCATCTATCCATACCTGGCCGTTAAAAATCTTTGAAAAATCTGGATGCAGGTACTGTTCCAGTCCTACAGCAGCACCGGGTAGTGTGACACCACGGATCATGAGTATAATCATCATTATAAACAGAGCCGGCATCATAATCTTGTTATACTTCTCAATACCATTCTGTACCCCATTATATACAATATACCAGTCGACAAACCATATAATAGTCATAGCAATGAATATAGGCCATTTTATTCCGCCCAGGTTAAACGGGCTGTCCGTTACCCCTAAGAATGTACCAAAGAAGAATGCATTGGTATCCGTACCCCAGGCCTGAGTAAATGAAAATACAATATAGTTTAAGGCCCAACCAATGATTACTGAATAATATACAAGTATAATCAAAGAGTTTAAAGGCTGCCACCAACCAAGCCAGGAAAACCTTTTATCGATCTTGCTGAAAGCAGTTGGAGCAGACCCTCCCGTCTTGTGGCCCAGTGAGACCTCCAGAATAATTAGCGGTATCCCAACTGTTAGAACTGCTATCAGATATGGTATCAGGAATGCTCCACCGTCATTCTTATACGTCATGTAAGGGAAACGCCAGATATTACCCAATCCTACAGCCGATCCTATGGCAGAAAGTACAAATCCTACTCTCGAGCCCCATTGCCCTCTGGACTCATTCTCCATAAACTTCCTCTCCTCTCTAAAAATTTAGTAAGTCAAATTGAATTTGATATCATTACCAATAAAATTACATCCCCCCTTCTTCGAGTATATTATAATTAATTCTACTTAAATCGTAAAATTCCTGCTAATTTTGAATAACCTATTAAATTTTTTTATTAAATGTTATGTTATTTTTTTAACATTATATTATTTCTGTTCCAATCTCATCCAACTTTGCAGACTTTACAATCCAGTTATGTTCCAAGGCACAAATCTCAGCTTGCAGATCGTTTAGTACGGGTTGTTTATCAAATACTCCAATAATTGAAGAGCCTGACCCACTCAAAAAATGGCCAATACATCCATGATCTTCCAATACATTTATTATTTCCTGTGATCCAGGAACTAATGGAAATCTGTAAACCTGATGAAGTTTATCATTAAATGCATCTTTCATAAGAGAAATATCAGATGTGATGAAGCTCTTAACTAATATGGCGGCCCTGCTTATATTGTAAACAGCATCATTATATGTCAGGTATTGCGGCAAGGCCCTTCTGGCATCTTCTGTACTTAGTTTAAAGTCAGGTATAAAAATAACAAAATTCAAGACTTCAGGTACTTTGACTGTTGTGGATTTTATCCTGCCATCTGCTAAATAAGATATATGGAAACCTCCCTTTAAGGCAGGCACTATATTATCAGGATGACCTTCTATTTCATAAGCTAAACTTAGTATTTCATCCTCACTTAAGATGTCACCCATATATTTATTTGCCAGGCTAAGTCCCCCTATTATACAGGCCGCACTGCTGCCCAAACCTCTGGAAGATGGAATGTCTCCAGAAATACTGCACATCACTTTTGGTGCAGATATCCCGGCATATTGAAAAGCCTTTTTAAAGGATCTATACGCCAGGTTGTCCTCTGGTTCACCTTCAACAATTTCTATATAGTCATATATATTGAGGGCCAGGCCAAAACAGTCAAAGCCTGGCCCAATATTGGCTGTGCTTGCCGGTACTCTCACCTTCATGCTATCCCCTCCAGATATTCAATTATTCCCTCGCCGTTATCGGAGGTATGCTTGATATCTATTTGTAATCCCATGACAGTATCCGGGTCCTTAAGACCGTTCCCTGTCAATATGCATACTACCTTTGAATTCTTTGGTATAACTCCATTCTCCGCCTTTTTTATAAGTCCTGCAAGGGATGCAGAGGAAGCAGGTTCGGCAAATATCCCTTCTGATGAGGCCATGTACCGATATGCACTTAATATTTCCTCATCAGTCACCTTATCAATCTCCCCACCCGATTCTCTTGCCGCATTTACAGCCTTATCCCAGCTTACAGGATTCCCTATCCTTATGGCTGTTGCTATGGTCTCCGGATTTTCTATAACTCTCCCTTCCACAATAGGTGCAGCTCCGGCAGCCTGAAAACCCATCATGTGAGGCAGTGTATCTATCCTCCCGTTTTCATAGTATTCCTTAAAACCCATCCAGTAGGCGGATATATTCCCCGCATTTCCTACAGGAATAAATACATACTCAGGGCATCCAATAACGTCGCATATCTCGAATGCACCTGATTTCTGACCAATCAACCTGTAAGGGTTTAATGAGTTTACAATGGTCAGCCCAAAGCGACTTGCCATCTCTTTTACCAGCCTTAATGCGGCATCGAAATTGCCGTCCACAGCAAAAATATTGGCCCCATAGGCTACAGCCTGGGCCAGTTTTCCCTTGGCTATCTTTCCATCCGGTATAAGGACAATCGCTTTGAATCCCGCCTTAGCAGCATAAGCAGCACATGAGGCAGAGGTATTTCCCGTAGATGCACATACAACAGCCTTTGCACCTTCTTCAACTGCCTTGCTGATAGCCAGGGTCATCCCTCTGTCCTTAAAAGAACCGGTAGGATTAAGGCCATCGTATTTGAAATATAATTCTACGCCAAGGTCTTTTGATATATTGGCAGCATATATAAGGGGGGTATTCCCCTCCAGCATGGTGATAATCCTACTCTTATCACTTATAGGCATATATTCCATGTATTCTTCTATGATTCCTCTCCACATAATATCATTCCATCCTCTCCTTTATATTTATGAACGTAAAATAATTATACTGCATTAATATAAAGCATGGCATATAACATCTAAAGGCATCCTAACACGAAAATAGACTACTCATGGTAAGATTTACAACGCATCATCCTATTTTCATTATTGGTTGTGCTTAAAATAAGCATGGACGGTTAAAGTGAGTCTATGATACTCTTGATGAGTATCATATGTATCCGGGGCAGCATGCAAGGACGCCTGCTGAGCTTAAGCCGTAGGCATGGACGCCGCATGGAGGCGTACCCGGCGTAATGCAGATAACGAGTGGAATAGGGACATTTCTCAACGGCAAAGCCCACCATCGAAGTAGAGGAGTGTCCTTGACCTTGATGTATCAAGATGAGCAATCAGGTGCCGGGATGTTATTGACATGCATGGAAGATGCTTTTCGAATTAAAATTAAGCTTATCTATCTTCCAGAACAGGAAGGTACTTATCTATGTTACACACAGAATCCATAAACCTCATATTGTTTAAATATAGCCTGAGTTTCTCTTCCGTCAATTTATCTGTTATAAAGGCTATATCATCACTTTCTGGGAGGCATGCCATTTTTACATCGTCAAATATTACCGAGATATCCTCCATGGCCTGGCCGCCATTCTGTGTTTTTATCCTGACGTAAAACCTCATATCTATTTCAGAATATGGCCTTATAGCACACTCTTCAAATCTGGAAAATTTAACCTTCCTTCCCTTTATTATATCCATGATATCCCCAACCACAGCAGTAGCGGTAGGGAGCTTTCCAGCACCAGCTCCTGTAAACATCAGCTCTCCTAAGGATTCTCCTTTAATTCTTATGCCATTAATTACACCACGAACATTGTTTAAAAAATTATTTTTCTCAACAAGTGCAGGAGCCACCATACTGTAGATACTGTCACCCCTTATGCAGCTCATTGCTAAAGGCTTAATGGAATAACCCAGAAGTCCCGCCAGTTTAAAATCATTTATATCTATATCCGTTATTCCTCTTGCGGGTATATCCTCTACATTTATTTTTCTTTTATATGCCAGTGATGACAGAATGGTAAGCTTCCTTCTTGCATCAAAACCCTCCACATCATTGGTAGGGTCGCTCTCCGCATACCCTTTTTCCCTTGCTTCCTTTAAGGCACTATTATAATCCATCCCATCTTCCATGCGTGACATAATATAATTGGATGTACCGTTCAATATTCCGCTTATCTCATATACTATATCATTGGAAATATAATCTATCATAGGCTTTATTATAGGTATTCCGCCACCCACACTGGCCTCAAAGGCAATTTCCACTCCATTCTCTCTGGCTTTGAAATAAAGCTCACTACCTTTTGCAGAAATCATATCCTTATTTGCTGTGACCACATTTTTGCCCTTTTCGATGGCCCTTTCCACATAATTATACGTAGGGTCAATACCACCCATGACCTCTACCACTAACTTAATATCTCTATCTTCCAGTATTTCCTCGGGATTATCTGTTATAAAAGGATATGCCTCTTCCTGTCTATGTTTATTTAAATCTTTAACCAGTATTTTTTTTATTCTCAGTTCTTCACCCAGCACTGAACTCATTGAAGCATTGTTCCGACTTAATAGTTCATATACGCCCTTACCAACAGTACCAAAACCTAAAATACCTATCTCCATTATCCCACCCCCTATTGCTCGGCGATAATTTCGCTTCTTATGACACCCTGGATAGCTGAAAGTTTTGAAAGCAGTTCATTAAGTTTAATTTTCATATTTTTAGTATCAAATGAAACAGTAACATTGGCTATTTGATTTAAAGGTATATTCTGATTGATTGTCAATATATTGCCTCCAGCTGCTGCCAGAATATTAAGCACGTTGGAAAGTATACCCGGCTTATGCTCTAATGTCAAAGATAAAGTTATTATCCTTGCAACCCTGGCATCAAAAAAAGGAAATACCGAATCCTTGTATTTGTAATATGCGCTTCTACTTATCCCAATCTCATTAACCGCATCGTTGATTGTCCTTGTTTTTCCCGATGCCAGAAGATTTTTTACAGCCATTACTTTCTTAAATACCTCAGGCAGAGCATCAGCCTCTACTATAAAATACTCCACATCCTGTTTCATAATAACCACCCAGTCCTTTCTATATATACATATGTATCTATATAATGGATACAGTATAGCATCATATTGACAAAAATACAAATTCCGCTGCCTCTTATAACTTAATTTATGTCTTATATTTTCTTTATTTCTTACTTAATCTTATTATTGCTTTACGTTCTTTAAAATTTAAAAAAACAAATTTTAAAGGAAGTCTCCAAAGTAAAGCCATATGAATAATACTCAGTGATAGGGATAATCTAATAATGGGTGATAAAATGGACACTATAGAAGAACTGAAAAAGCTGATGGAACATCTTGAAAAGACTGAATCAGAAAAAGAACGGGCAGAAAGAGAACTAAAGAGAATAATTGCTGATAGTCTTGAAAATATCAAAAACATATATATTGCCCTACAAAGATATGTCTGGAAAAATGATATATCTTTAAGAAGCTATGACGGCAAGACATTCAGCCTTGGTGAAGGCATACTTATAAGCGATAGAGGTATAGAGGAAAAGATTGTTTTAAAACCCGATAGAAGATTCATACTGTATAAACTGGAAGAAGGCAAAGTAACAGAGACAGAGCTGAATGCTGACAACATAGAGGAATACGTTTCCATAGATAATATGTTCGCAAATGTTATGGATACACTTATGTCCTCAATACAAAGAAATGAAAAAGAGGTCCTGAAATATACAAGCATGATTGCAAAAATCGAACGTTATACTCAGGACCTCAAAAATATTATAGCATCGCAAAATGATATAAATTGATTATCTTACTTTACTCTGTTTCTAAGTATCCCTATGCCCTCTATCTCAACCTCTACCACATCCCCTGACCCCATTGGACCTATGCCTGATGGGGTACCCGTCATTATTATATCTCCTGGATATAAGGTCATACAGTGGGATATGAAAGAAACCAGTTCTTTAGCCTTGAAGATAAGATTTGACGTCCTGGATTCCTGCACAACTTTACCGTTTAAATAGGTCCTTAAAGACAGGTCATCGGGGTCTAAGTCGGTCTCTATAAATGGGCCAAATGGCAGGAATGTATCAAAGGATTTTGCTCTGGTCCACTGCCCATCCTTTTGCTGCAGGTCTCTTGCAGTAACGTCATTACCGCATGTATATCCCAAAATGTAATCGTCCACATCCTTGAGGTCTACATCCTTTGCCCTTTTGCCTATAACCACCGCAAGTTCACCCTCGTAGTCCACCCTTGTTGACTGCGCCGGTCTTACAATCTCCTCTTCGGGGTTTATAACAGCACTGGAAGGTTTAATAAATAAAAGCGGATCAGAGGGCAGTTGATGATTCATCTCCTCAGAGTGCGACTTATAGTTTACTCCTACGCATACGGCCTTGGTGATAACAATGGGTGTCAGTATCTTCAGATTTTTAAGCTGCCTTTTTGTGTCTGTCTTGTGATATTTGCTGAAGATATCTCCTTCTATGGAGTATACCGACTCTCCCTCAACCACACCATAAAAAATCTTGTCCATTTCCATGAATCTACCTATTTTCATATGTATCTCCTCTATGATAATATTTTTCCTTATTACATTATATACCAATCTCAGAGTTGATAAAATCTTATAATTCCAGTACGAGAACTAATGCAGCATGGCATGCAACATCAAATGCATCCTTAAAGAGAGTCTATGATACTCTTAATGAGTGGCAAATGCAGCAGGTGTGGACGCCTGCTGAGCTTAAGCCATAGGCATGGATGCCGCATGGAGGCGTACCCGGCGGAATGAATCCACAAATATTAGAGATCAGGACGAGCGCCAAGGTGCATAGATGTTGCTGGCATGCTTATGCAGACTTCTTATACCAGAGTAACATGTAATTTTATTTAAAAAAAGGTGAGATTTCTCTCACCTTACTCCTCAAATTCTTTTTTAAATTTTTCAAGAACTAGCGGCAAGGAGGTATACTCCAACTCGTCCAGTGGCAATCTGTGAGGCTCAAAGGGTCCAAGCTGTCTTAGCATATCGGCTATCTCAAGACCTTTCTGCCTTGCCCTGTCAAAAGCCATATCTGCAAACATATCCTGGGGTCCTAAAAGTTTACCTTCACATATTTGATAGCCCATAGCTGCCACTCTTGGTGGTCCATCAAACCTTGTCGGCATAGCCTGCTTTATAGATACAGGTACCAATGGCGCATTATGAGACCCTCTCATCCAGCCCGCAACGATATGAGGATTAGCAAAAGGCTCCAGTGCCTCACCTACGGCAGGAAAACCGTTCTGTGTTCTGATTATCATTACTGGGTCATCCTTGCCCACATATCTACCAGCAATATAGTTCATAGTTTGAGTGGACGATACAGCTACTATTTCTCCATCTTTTGTATAGACAGATTTAATGCAATATCTGCCTGGAGAACCTATAAATAGAAGCAAATCATATATATCTTCAGGCGAGTTCAAATAAATCCTTTTATGTTCTTTAAGGTCGAGCACCTCAAACCTGAATCCATAGTGCATCTTTGGATCTATTACCAGCCCGATAGTATTGAACGGGTCTGCAAATATTTTATAAAGAGGTAGATTCCATGCACCAGGTTCGGTCTTGTCTGCCATAAATATCAGGACAGGTTCACTGGCTCTCTCCTCAAACTCCATCTCAGCAACCCCTGGCCCCATACCTTTAATATTGCCAGAAAAAGCATCTTTTAATAGGTCCTGGCCTGCGCCATATAGCTTTAGCTCTTTTGCAACCTCTGTACAGGACTTGAATGTATCCCAGGCCAGTTGATGTATTCTGTCGTTATCAGCTCCATGGCTGTGGGTCAGTATAAGCTCAATATCATCACCTACAGATAATACATTATAGTCAATCAGCAGGTCTTTATTATTATCCAGGTACTCCCTGGCTCTATCCAGAAGTTTTTGATGTACTGATGAATGACCTACAAATCCACCCACATCCGCTTTGATAAC
>JASEJQ010000051.1 GCA_030016635.1 Thermoanaerobacteraceae bacterium
CTCAAAAATCCCCGAATATTCGGGGATTTTTGCTACCATAATTCATTATTTACTTTAATAGACACAATTTTATATCTGAATGTACCTCCCGGTGCTTCAACTTCTGCAATATCACCTACTCTCTTTGAAAGTAAAGATTTGCCAACTGGTGACAGGAAAGATACATGTGATAGATCAATTTTACCCTGTGATGGTTCTACTATATTAAACCGGATTATATCACCATCATCCATATCTTTTACCAAAACTTCAGTACCAATTATTACAAATGGAATATACTCACTGTTTTCTTTTCCAATTTTAGCTTCTTCTACGAAATTTTTAAGTGAACTGATATAGTCGTCTAAAAATTATTCCAAAAATAGTTTTTAATTGCTATGAAGATGCTATTATGATTTTATGCTGGGTAGTCAGAGTATAATATACTATCTGATAGGTTCACCATTAGACAACTGCACGTATATGTGGTATACTGAACTGTATTGAGTTATAGGGATATGAGGACAGTGATATAAATGAAGTTATTGGTTTTGGCTGAAAAACCCAGTGTGGCCAAGGAAATAGCCAGGGTTTTAAAGTGCAATAATAAGAATAAGGGTTATTTTGAAGGGCCTGAGTATGTCGTCACGTGGGCACTGGGACATCTGGTGACTTTGGCTGAGCCTGAGGACTACGACCCGAAATACAAGGAGTGGCGGCTGGAGGATCTTCCTATGCTGCCATCGAGTATGGACCTTCAGGTGATACGGGAGACGTCACATCAGTTTAAGGTTGTGAAGGGCCTGATGAGGCGCCGTGATATAGGTGAGCTTGTCATTGCTACGGATGCCGGACGTGAAGGTGAGCTTGTGGCCCGATGGATAATGATGAAGGTTGGCTGGAAGAAGCCTTTCAAACGCCTGTGGATATCATCGCAGACAGACAGCGCTATAAGAGAAGGGTTTAAAAATTTAAGGCCTGGCCATGCTTACGACAATCTATACTATGCAGCACAGTGCCGTGCCGAGGCCGATTGGCTGATAGGCCTCAATGTTACACGAGGCCTGGTATGTAAATTTAATGCGCAGCTCACGGCGGGGAGGGTACAGACTCCAACCCTTGCTATGATAATTGACAGGGAAAATGAAATAAAAAATTTCGTACCAAAGGATTTCTGGACTATACGGGTTGATTTTGGGGACTATTTTGGCGATTGGCGTGATAAAAATGGTCAGGGGCGAATATTTGATCCACATAAAGCAGAAGATTTAATCTCTAAGATTGAGGGGCATACCGGTGTTATAACCAATGTAAATGTATCAGAGAAGAGTGAACCGGCACCCCTGGCATATGACCTGACTGAGCTGCAAAGGGATGCCAATAGAAGGTATAGCTTTTCAGCACAAAAAACTTTATCGGTGCTGCAGAGCCTTTATGAACATCACAAGCTGGTTACCTATCCAAGGACAGACTCCCGTTATATTACCACTGATATAGTGCCTACATTACCCAACAGACTGAGAAGCATAGAGGTAGTACCGTATGCAGAGCTTGTAAGGCCGCTACTGCAAAAGCCCATCAAGACCACCGGGCGTTTAGTTGACAACAGTAAGGTAACTGATCACCATGCCATCATACCTACGGACCAACCATTAAACCTATCTGTACTGGATTCCGATGAGCGTAAGCTCTATGATCTCATAGCACAGCATTTTATAGCAATCCTGTACCCGCCATATTTATATGAACAGACTACCATCATTACGGAGGTCAATGGTGAGTCTTTTTATTCTACGGGCAGGGTGGTAAAGGATAAAGGCTGGAGAGCCGTAACAAAACCTGCATCAGAGAAAGAAGATGCAGATGATGAGGTACCCGTAGAACAGGTTTTGAATCGCCAGCACAAGGGTGATAAAAAACAGGTTAAAAGCTATAAGATAAACAAATCAAAGACAAAACCGCCTGCCCGCTACACAGAGGCAACACTGTTGACGGCCATGGAGGGTGCCGGCAAATTCGTTGAAAATGAGGAACTGCGTGAGGCCATAAAGCAGGGTGGTCTGGGTACCCCTGCAACCAGGGCTGAAATTATAGAAAAGCTTTTGTATAACAATTATGTAGAACGTCATGGCAAAGAGTTGGTGCCAACTACCAAGGGAATGCAATTGATTGAGTTGGTGCCGCAGGAGCTGAGGAAGCCTGAGCTTACAGCCCAATGGGAACAGCGCCTGTCAAATATTGCCATGGGCAGGGACAGCCGGAAGGATTTTATGGAAGGTATAAAACGCAACACTGTTGAACTGGTGAATAAAATCATTGAACAGGATGCCAAAGCATATAGGCCTGATAATGTTACCAGGACAAAATGTCCAATGTGCGGCAAGTATATGCTCCTGGTAAACAGTAGAAAAGGGCATATGCTTGTATGCCCGGACAGGTCATGCGGGTATCGACAGCCTGAAAGACAGGATGATGCAAACATCTTTAAACGCAGCAAAAATGAGCATTATATCAATCAAAAGCTCATTGCAAAGTACAGTGATAAGGAGTCTGTTGGTACAAGTTTGGAGACATTGCTTAAAGAGGCACTAAAAAAGAAAGGGGATTCCAACTAAGTTATAATTGAAATGCCAGTGAAAGATAAGATTTTAAAGTAAATGGAGGTAACCATATTTTATGGGATTTAAAGAATTAGGATTAAGAGAGAAGGTACTCAAAGCTATAGATGATATGGGCTTTGAGGAACCATCTAAAATTCAGGCAGAGGTTATTCCTGTCATTTTAGAGGGTTTTGATGTCATCGGTCAGGCTCAGACAGGCACAGGTAAGACGCTTGCATTTGGAGCGCCTATCATAGACAGGTTTACAGAATTTGATAATAAGATATACAGCATTATATTGACACCTACCAGGGAACTGGCCATACAGGTGAATGATGAACTGGCACGGATTGCTAAATATACTGATATAAAGCTATTGCCTGTCTATGGCGGTACACCTATAGACAGACAGATAAAAGCATTAAAGAAGGGCATCGATATCATTGTCGGCACACCTGGGAGAGTGCTTGACCTGCTTAGAAGGAATGTCATAAACCTGAAAGATATTCATTATCTTGTTATTGATGAGGCAGATGAAATGCTTGATATGGGGTTTATCGATGATATAGAGGATCTGATAAAGCAATGCAATATTGACAGGCAGACGATGATGTTCTCGGCCACGATGCCGGATGAGATAAGAAAATTGACAAAAAAATATATGAAACCAGATGCAAAGTTCATTTCGATTGTAAAAAATACAATGACCGTATCCACTGTTGACCAGTATTATTATGAAATCAAACAGGAAAACCGGTTTGAATCGCTATGCAGGATACTTGATGTAGATGAACCATCCAGCGCCATAATTTTCTGCAAGACAAAAAAAGGGGTTGATGAACTGACAGAGGCCATGCAAGAAAGGGGCTATAATGTTGAGGGCATGCACGGTGATATGAACCAGAGTCAGAGGCTTAATACCTTGAAAAAATTTAGAGAGGGGAATCTGGATTTTTTGGTTGCGACAGATGTTGCGGCCAGGGGCATAGATGTTGAAAATATAACCCATGTAATAAACTATGATATGCCCCAGGATGTGGAATCTTATGTCCATAGGGTTGGCAGGACGGCAAGGGTCAATAGAAAAGGGACAGCATATACCCTTGTTACTGCGAGGGAGTACATGGCCTTAAAGCAGATAGAACAGGCCATAAAGTGCAAAATCAAGAGGAAAGAGATTCCTACAATTGATGATATCTTTCAAGCCAAGTATAACAACATACTTGAGAGGGTTAAAGAGACATTGACGCTTGAAGAATATAAGAAATTTGTGCCGCTGATGGTGGAGCTTGATGAGGAGTTTAACCTTGTGGATGTGGCAGCAGCATTGATGAACATGGTTTATAATAAGGAGTTAAGCTATGACTATAAAGAAAACAGCATCAGTATAGAATCGAAATATGTAAGGTTATTTATTTCAGCGGGACGTAAAGATAAACTCAGCCACAGGCAATTACTTAAATTTTTAAGTGATACTGCAGATATAGATAGACGCGATATAGGTGATATTGAGATATATGATAAATTTACCTTTATAGATGTGGCAGAAAATGCAGCCAAGGCTATACTGAAACACTCTTCAGGAAAAATCGTAGGTGGCAAAAAGATAAAAGTAGAAGTATCAAGCCCAAAACGATAATCATAGAAGACAATGTATTGTGAAAAATGGCCTGGCCTATTTTAAATGGTAGAATTGAGCTTCTGGTTGTGTTAAAATATAAATAATGTATTAATCAGAAGAGGGATAGTATGAAGATAAAAAAAGCGATAATACCAGCGGCTGGATTAGGGACAAGGTTTTTGCCTGCTACAAAAGCACAACCCAAAGAGATGCTTCCAATTGTAGACAAACCCACAATACAGTATATTGTGGAGGAGGCTGTTAATTCTGGTATAGAGGATATACTTATTATTACCGGCCGGAACAAGAGGGCCATTGAAGACCATTTCGACAAGTCAGTAGAGCTTGAACTGGAACTCAAGAATAAGGGGAAAGAAAACCTTCTAAACCTTGTAGAGGATATAACCAATATGGTGGACATCCACTACATAAGGCAGAAAGAGCCCAGAGGCCTCGGACATGCCATATACTGTGCCAGGGCTTTTGTGGGCAATGAGCCTTTTGCCGTCCTTCTGGGCGATGATATAGTTGACAGCAGGGTGCCAGTCTTAAGGCAGATGATTGATGTGTATGAGAAATATAACTGTACCATCCTGGGTGTGCAGGAGGTGCCGGAGGATGATGTGAGCAAGTATGGTATAGTGGGCTGCTCGGAGATAGAGGATAGGATCTATAAGGTCAATAATCTCATTGAAAAGCCCAAAAAGAGTGAGGCGCCGTCAAGGGTTGGTATACTTGGCAGATATATAATTTCCCCAAGGATATTTGAGATACTGGAGCATACTAAGCCGGGGGCAGGAGGAGAGATACAGCTCACCGATGCCTTGAGGGAGCTGCTGAGGTATGAAGCAGTATATGCATATAACTTTGAAGGCAAGAGATATGATGTGGGGGACAAGATGGGATATCTTATGGCTACGGTGGAGTTTGCCTTGAAGAGGGATGACCTTAAAGATGAGTTTGGCAGGTATTTAAAAGGTCTGGTGGCGGATCTGCCGGATGATGTACTCATAGAGGCTGCAATATCAAACGATTTATAGTGATGGGGTAATATAATGGCATCTAATATACAGAAGGCTGCTAAGGCTGCCACCATAATCATGGCAGCAAATATAATCAGCAAATTTCTTGGCTTCCTGCGTGAAATGGTTATAGCAAGAGAATTTGGGGCAGGGTTGGGCTCTGATGCCTATTTTATGGCCCAGAGCATACCTATGCTGTTTTTCGCCAGTATAGGGTCTGCACTGGCTACCACCTTTATACCACTATATACTGAGTATAAATCCCGGAATGGCAAGGAAGACGCGGATAGGTTTGCCAATCAGATAATGAATCTGGTATTGATAATAAGTATTATTTTAACTGTGGTAGGGATATTATCGGCACCTTTGCTTGTCAAGATAATAGCCCCGGGGTTTACAGGGGAGAAGTTCAGTCTTACTGTTGGTATATCACGGACATTATTCCCACTTATTATTTTTGTGGGCCTGGCCAATGTCGCCACAGGCATTCTTCAGTCCAATGAGTCCTTTACTGCACCGGCCATTGTGGGTATACCCTATAACATTATAATCATAGCACTTACCATTCTTTTGGCTGATAGAATAGGTGTATACGGCCTGGCCGTTGCATCAGTACTGGCTACAGTATCTCAGTATTACGTACAGGTCCCATCGATGAAGAGGTTGGAATATCACCATAGATACTCTATGGACTTTTCACATCCCGGGATAAAACGATTGGGCCTGATGATTGTCCCGGTCCTTATGGGCGTCGCCGTTAATCAGCTAAATACATTTGTAGACCGTATGCTGGCGTCTGGCCTGCCTGAGGGTAGTGTCTCCGCACTTAATTATGCAAATAGGCTTAACGGATTTGTGCTTGGAATATTCGTAACATCTATAGCAACCGTTGTATATACCAACCTTTCAAACCTCGGGGCCAAAGAGGAAATGGAGAGGTTTAAAGAATCCATCTCAACATCTCTGAATATGATATTCCTGATAGTCCTGCCTGTCACTGCCGGGACAATTCTACTCAGGACAGAGGCGGTACGCCTTCTGTTTGAGCGTGGCGCCTTTGATGCAAGGGCGACGGGTATGACCTCGGTGGCGCTTTTGTTTTATTCTCTCGGGATGGCCGGAGCGGCAGCCAGAGAGATATTAGCGAGGGCCTTTTACTCTTTAAAGGATACCATGACACCTATGTATAACGGTATGTATGCGGTGGCATTGAATATAATATTGAATCTCGTACTGGTCAGATTTATGGGCCTGGCCGGCCTGGCCCTTGCAACATCAATATCGGCCATATTCAGTTCAATTACCCTTGGGTGGAGGCTTAGAAATAAAATAAAGGGAATAAATGGACATATAATTTTAACTGAGGGTATAAAGATTGCACTCTCTACTGTTATAATGGCTATTGCGGTCTATTTCTTTAAGAATTTCATCTATTCATATATTCCGGGGGTATCTTTGACTGCCCAGATTATTAACCTCGCTTTGACTGTATTTGTTGGTGCTATAGTATATGGGATTTGCACGATTATTTTCAAGGTCAGAGAAGTAACCAGATTATTTTCTTTTCTCTACAGAAGACTTCACATTAATAATGTATAAACAAAGCTCCTTACCATAACGGCAAGGGGCTTTCAGATTATAAAATGGGGCCTGCTGCTTTTATTTCTTCAGAAACGTCGGTATATTTCTCAAAGTTCTTAATAAAGTTGCCGGCTAATTTTTTGGCTGTCTCATCGTATGCATACTTATCCTGCCATGTATTTCTTGGGTTTAATATTTCAGATGGCACGCCGGGACAGGAATCCGGCACCAGTATATTAAAAATCGGGTGCTGGGTATAACTGACATTCTCCAGTTCTCCGCTTACAGCTGCACTGACCATCGCCCTTGTATAGGGTAGATGCATCCTCTTGCCAATGCCGTAGGGCCCGCCTGTCCAGCCGGTGTTTACCAGATACACCGGTACATTATACTTTTCTATCTTTTCACCCAGGAGTTTTGCATAGTTCATCGGACTTAACGGTAAAAATGGTGCGGCAAAGCATGTGGAGAAGGTTGCCTGAGGCTCCGTAATCCCACGTTCTGTTCCGGCCAGTTTGCTGGTATATCCGGAGATGAAGTGATACATTGCCTGTTCTTTGGTTAGTTTGGCTACAGGCGGAAGCACGCCAAAAGCATCGGCAGTCAGGAATATTACAGCTTTAGGGTGGCCTCCTGTGCCTGGTATCACTGCACCAGGTATATAATCTACAGGGTATGCAGCTCTTGTGTTTTCGGTTACACTGTCACTGTCATAGTTCGGTATTCGGGTATTTTCATCCAGGACCACATTCTCAAGGACCGTGCCAAACTTTATAGCGTTGTAAATTTGCGGTTCCTTTTCAGCGGAGAGATTTATACACTTGGCGTAGCAGCCGCCTTCAAAATTGAATATGCCTGTGTCAGACCAGCCATGTTCATCATCGCCTATCAGCCTGCGGGTTGGGTCGGCAGAAAGGGTGGTCTTTCCTGTGCCTGAAAGGCCAAAAAACAAAGCTGTGCTGCCGTCATTTCCCAGATTAGCAGAACAATGCATAGATAGAACGCCCCTTATGGGAAGCAGATAGTTCATTATGGAAAAGACCGATTTTTTAATTTCTCCTGCATACATGGTGCCGCCTATGATTATCAATTTTCTTTCGAAACTTATAACTATAAAAGCCTCTGAATTTGTCCCATCGATTTCAGGTATGGCATTAAATCCTGGTGCACTGATTAGAGTAAACTGCGGGACATGGCTCTTGAGTTCTTCATCGGTTGGCCTTATGAATAACTGATGTGCAAAAAGATTTTGATATGCATACTCATTTACAACCCTGAGAGACAATCTGTAATAAGGGTCTGCGCCCACAAATCCATCAAAAACAAACAGGTCTCTTTTTTGGAGATATGCAAGCAAACGTTTATATAATCTATCAAAAATATCAGGTGACATGGCTTTGTTATTACCCCACCATATCTTATTATGGACCTCTGGTTCATCTACTATGAATTTGTCATTGGGCGACCTGCCGGTGTATTTTCCGGTGAAAACGTTCAATGCACCCTTATCAGACAGGATTCCTTCTCCTCTTTTTATAGATTCTTCGACCAAAGAGGGGACAGACATGTTATAATATATAGTGCCGGGGTTTGTTAAACCATCAAGTTTTAACTCCTGCATTTATGTACACCTCGTTTTAAATTTTTATATTCAATTTAATTATATTACAAATAATGTATTTGTCCAGGGAGAAAAAATATGCATAATATTGTACGTTCAATCTACCTCTTTATATTTTTGGCCTTTGGTTCGCTCAGCCCTTTGCTGAACCTGTATTTTAGCAGGATTGGCTTTAGCGGTACAGAAATAGGCATTATAGCGTCCAGCGAGCTTCTGGTATCTGTTTTAATGCAGCCTGTATGGGGAATGATAAGTGATAGATACAGGATGAGGAAGCGTATTTTTATTCTTTCATCCTTTACATGCGGGATTATCATTTTGGGTAATCTTATTTTTAAGGATTTCAATGCAGTACTCATTACCATGGCTATTTTGTCATTGTTTCAGTGCGCCCTTGTGCCGATTCTTGATTCCAGCGTTATGCTTGAGCTAAAGGGAAGAGGAGAAGAGTACGGCACATTCAGGTTGTTTGGTTCGCTGGGATTTGCCATTGCTTCGGTTGTTGTGGGTTTTCTTGCTGACAGGACGACAATAGATATTATTTTTATGGCTTATGCGTTTTGCATAATACTTACAGGAGCCATATCATTCAAGTTGCCTGAGATATATGAGGATGGCAGCAGCATTGTTAAGTACCATCCCGGCCTTTTACTTAAAGACAGGGAATTTTTAATTTTTTTGATTGTGGCATTTATGTCTCAGGCATCAATGGTGGTATCTGAAAACTTTCTTGGTGTATACATAGATTATCTTAAAGGTTCCAGCGGGATTATCGGCCTGGCCTGGATGCTGGCTGCCCTTTCGGAGATACCGGTCTTTTACTATACCAGCAAGCTGATTAAAAAATTGGGCCTCAGGACTGTCCTTATGATATCCCTTATCCTGGTATTTTTGAGGGTGCTTCTGTACGGCATATCCACTACGCCCCTCATGGTCCTCATAGTGCATGGAGTCAGCGGCCTGGACTATGCCACCTTTTCTGCGGCGGCCATAAACTTTGTCAGCAGACATACACCCGATTCTTTAAAGACCACAGGACAAACGATGTATACTATGATTTCATTCGGGTTGGGTGGTATGGCAGGGAATATAGCAGGCGGCATTATTATTGACCTACTCGGCCTTAAGGCAATGTATATGTTCTTTAGCATTGTGATTTTGATTTCGCTCATTATATTTATACTGTTTGTAAGAGATAATGAGGTAAAGGATGATGGACTTAATGAGGTTTGAGCTTGTTATTGATGAAGAAACATCTAATATGAGGATAGAGGAGATATTAATAAAAAAGCTCTCAATGTCAAAAAGACAGATCAGAAAACTCAAGAATTTGAGGCTTATATTGTTAAATAATGAACCTGTATATGTGAAATCCTATCCCTCGATAGGTGACAGACTGGAGGTAAACTTTCCTGAGGAACATGTGGAGAACATGGAGCCGGAGGATATAACAATAAATATACTTTATGAAGATAAAGACCTTCTCATAGTGGATAAAGAGGCTGGTATGAATGTCCATCCATCTTCGAAAAGAGAAGGTGGAGCCCTTGCCAACGGTGTTGCTTATTATTTGTCTGAAAAAAATGAGAATCCCATGGTGAGGCCTGTAAATAGGCTTGATAAGGATACATCAGGGATAGTAATATTTGCCAAGAATCAGTATGCACACTTTTATCTTCAGCAGAATGGCTTTGAAAAGGAGTATATTGCAATAGTGCACGGCATAGTCAAAGAGGCCTCTTGCGTTGATATTCCTATCGAAAGGGAAGAAGGAAGCATAATAAAAAGAAAAGCAGGCGAAAGCGGCAAAAGAGCGGTGACATATTATGAACCAATGGAGTATATAGATGGTTCCACTGTGCTTTTAGTAAAACCTGTTACCGGCAGGACCCATCAGATTAGAGTGCACCTCTGCTATATAGGTCATCCCATATATGGTGATACATTGTATGGAAAGCCTGACATTATGAAACGCCAGGCCCTCCATGCCTGGAAAGTACAGCTTATGCAACCGGTGACAAAAAAGCTGGTACGATGCGAGGCACCACTGCCAGAAGATATGAAAACCCTTATTAAAACCTTAAGCGGTCAACATTATTCATAAACGTTATTGCTTTCATTAATAATTGCCATACTTACTTCACCGCCGCAGTATTTTCTAATCAGGTCAGCCATCTCAGCCATTGCTGCTTTTACTGTCTCTTCACCTACAGGCGGCATTCCATCTACATTTATCATGACGTTTTTGCTCTCCGGGGTGATTTTTGTGCTGTCGCCCTGGCGCCATGTCCATTTACGGCAAAGCACCTTCCTGTCATCCCGGTATATCACCTCACCAGCGTCTACGTGCATTGGTTCAGTCTCATTTAGAGGCGTATAGATCTCATCGCCTTTTGCATAGGTGAGAAACAGATCACCATCAACCTTGTCCAGGTCATCTCCTCCGCACGGGAGTATGTACTTCAAGGAAATATAGTTGAAGATTACCACAAGCTTGTTTATGTAAGGCAGTTCATTTCCCTTTAATACTCTTTTCAACAGGTTTTCTATAGAAGGCGGATACTTATTTGGATTGCTGCCGAACCTTAGAAAAGCCTCTCTCCAGCTGGCAATGCGTGGGTCGCTTCTCAACTGATCAGGTATAAATCTGGACCTTACATTATCCTCCATAGCTTTTAAAATATTGTATAAATTATCGTCTGCACCATAGTTGTCAACATCTTTTAGCTGCAGTATACCCCTTATGTACCCCGGGTTATTTTTGAATATTTCTTCAGATATTATATATCTCACATTAATCCCTCCAGTATTATATTACCATAAAACTACTATTCTGAAAATAACTCAAAAAATTTTCTTATACTGTAAGAACCATGTCGAGAATGATAGTGAGCATCAAATGCAGCCTTAAAGTGAGTCTATTATACTCTTAATAAGTGGCGAATGTAGCCGGGGCATCTGGCATGGACGCCAGATGAGCCAACCTTGAGGCATGGGCGCCGAATGGAGGCGTACCCGGCGGAACGCAGCCACGAATTAATAGAGTACAAAGACGAGCGATCAGGTGCATGGATATTGCTATCATTTGTAAAAAGTCTTCTTACATCAGAATTAAAAATTGTTTTTGTGAGCATTATAATGATGGAGGTGTTTATATGTACGACAAGGAAAAGAAAATCAAAGAAATAATGAATTTTGTAAATGACCACAGGGAGTCCATGGCCAGCCAGATTGTCGGGAGGCGCATGTTAGGAGATGGCATCCTTATATCCAATGAAAGGTTAGAGGAATTAAAGAATGCTTTATATAATGCCAATGAGGACGAAATCGACTCTCTCTTTTATATAATCAAGTAGGGGACTATAAAGTCCCTTTTTTGTATAGTATAATTGTAAATGAAAAAAAGAAGGAATAATGGAGGAAGGATGCATAAATGACAGAAATAGTAAGACCAAAGTACCAACAGATAGCCCTTGATATAGCAAGGAGGATTGTAAAAGGTGAATTTTTAGAGGGAAAAAGACTTCATGGACGCTCAAACCTTGCTGGCCTTTATAACGTATCTCCTGAGACCATAAGAAGGGCAGTATCGCTATTAGAGGACATGGATGTGGTAACATCGGAACAGGGAAGTGGGATAACTGTAAAATCTAAAGAGGCAGCATACAAGTACATAGATCGTTTTAATGAAAAGGATACCCTGGATTCTCTTAGGAATGAGCTGTCCAGACTTTTGCAAACCAAAAAAGAAATCGATGAACGTTTTGAAGAGACAATAATGAAAATCAGCGATTATGCAAGCAGACTTAAAAATATAAATCCTTATAATCCTGTGGAGATAGAGATAAAAAAGGGAAGTCATGTGATAGGTAAAAGCATCACAGAACTAAAATTCTGGCAAAATACCGGTGCCACAATTATTGCCATAAGGCGGGGTAATGATATTATATTATCTCCCGGTCCATATAACGAGATAAATGAGGGAGATGTGCTGGTGCTTGTTGGAGATGAGGATATATTAAAAAATACCATGGAATTTCTTTATGGCTCCTACTGAAAGGGGCCTGTATTAATTTGACAAGTGACAACTCTTAAGATATAATGAAGTTGTAGGAAGGGGGCTAAGGTATGATACGATTTGAAAATGTGGTAAAGAGTTATGGTGATACAGAGGTTATAAAAGGGATAAATCTTGAGATAAGTAACAGTGAGCTTGTAGTATTTATTGGCCCAAGCGGATGTGGCAAGACCACAAGCCTGAAGATGATAAACAGATTGATTGAGCCAACATCCGGTACTATCTATATTAATGATCAGGATATATTAAAGATGGACCCCATTGAGTTGAGGCGGAATATCGGGTATGTTATCCAGCAGATAGGATTGTTTCCTCATATGACTGTTGGAGAAAATATTGAACTGGTCCCACTCCTGAAAAACTGGCCTAAGACCAAAAGAAGAGAAAGGGCTAAGGAACTTCTAAATCTCGTTGGTATGCCTCCTGATGAGTATATAGATAGATACCCAAGCGAACTATCAGGTGGTCAGCAACAGAGGATCGGTGTGGCAAGAGCACTTGCTACAAATCCGGATGTAATCCTTATGGATGAGCCTTTCAGTGCTTTAGATCCCATTACAAGGGCACAACTGCAGGATGAATTATTTAATTTACAACAAGAGCTTCATAAGACCATTGTATTTGTTACCCATGATATGGATGAAGCGTTAAAACTGGGTGATAGGATATGTATTATGAAGGATGGGCAGATATTACAATTTGACACTCCTGAGAACCTCTTGAGGCATCCAGCACATGGTTTTGTAGAAGAGTTTATAGGGAAAAAGAGAATGTGGCAGCAGCCCGAGTATGTAAAGGTAGAGGATATAATGATTCAAAACCCAATTAAGGCTATTCCAACAAGAACGCTGACACAGGCCATGGAAATCATGAGCGGCAGCGGAGTGGATAGCATACTTATTGTGAATGAAAGAAATCAGCTTCTGGGAATTGCAACAGCCAATGATATAAGGTCAAAATGGGACACAGCAAAGAGGTTAGAGGAAATATATACGCGAAATGTTTTAAGCGTGCATCCGGATGACTCAATTGTGGAGGTCTTAAAGCTGATGTCGCAAAATAATATTGGTTATGTACCTGTAGTTGATGTAAGCGGTATTCTAAAAGGTCTTATAACACGCAGTAGCCTTGTTAAGGTTCTTGGAGAGAAATATGTTGGGTGAGGGGTGAGAAAATTGGCAACGATAAATGAATACCTGACGTTTATGTCAGATAGAATAGATCAGATATTTACTTTAACCGGTCAGCATATATATCTTACATTGATTGCTGTGGCAATTGCGATATTGATTGGTGTCCCTCTTGGTATTCTTATAACAAGGGTTGATAGTATATCTGGATTGGTTATAGGAATAGCTAATGCTGTACAGGCAATACCAAGCTTGGCGCTGTTAGGTTTTTTAATACCATTTCTTGGTATTGGTTCAACACCATCGATTGTGATGATATTTTTATATTCTCTATTACCTATAATAAAAAATACCTATACTGGCCTGGCCAATGTGGATAGGGCTATGATAGAGGCCGGTAGAGGCATGGGGATGACCGATGCACAGCTTATGAGGATGGTGCAGCTGCCTCTTGCACTGCCAGTAATAATGGCAGGTATAAGAATATCGGCAGTTACGGCCGTAGGCCTAACAACCCTTGCTGCCCTTATAGGCGCTGGAGGGCTCGGACAGTTGATATACAGAGGAATATCAATGGTTAACAACAAGATGATCATTTCTGGGGCAATTCCAGCTATGATATTGGCTCTGCTTGTGGACTTTGTTTTAAGCATTATGGAGAGAATTGTTACTCCAAAGGGATTAAAAAAATAGAGGGGGATATACATGTGAAAAAAACAAGGTTTATATCACTAACTATCCTATTTGTAATGGCATTAAGCTTTTTGGCAGGATGTGGTACAGGCACAAATAATGCCGGAAACAGTTCAAAAGAGTTTGTTGTTGGCTCGGCCAGTTATACAGAACAGTTTATAATGGGAGAGCTCTTAGCAACCCTTGTTGAGGAGAATATGCCTGATGTGAATGTTGAAAGAAAGCTTGGATTAAACGGTACTATGGTTGTGCATAGCGCCATTACTAATGGTGATATAGATGCAGCTGTAGAGTACACCGGTTCGGGTTTGATGCAGATGTTGCATATGGACCTTATCACAGACCCGGATGAAGCATATAAAGTTGTCAGGGAAAACTATCACGAAAAATGGGGCATAAAATGGCTTGATCCGCTGGGATTTAACAACACATATGCCATGGCCGTAAAAAAGGATTATGCTGATGCTAATGGGTTAAAAAAGGCTTCAGATTTAATCAAAGTTGCTTCTGATACTGTTCTTGGCTGTTCTATGGAATTCAGTGAAAGGCCCGATGGATATCCTGGCTGGAAGGAGGCATATGGCATTGAGTTTAAAGAAGTTGTCCCTATGGATCCTGGATTAATGTATAACTCAATAAAAAATGATGAGGTTGATGTAATTTCTGCCTTTTCAACTGATGGACGTATACCTGCATTTGATCTGGTAATATTAGAAGATGACAGACGTTTCTTCCCGCCATATTATGCAGTACCAATGGTAAGGGAGGATACACTATCCGAGATACTAGGTCTTGAAGATTTGGTAAATAAACTGGCAGGTAAAATTGATGATGCGAAAATGGCTGAGCTCAATGCCAAGGTTGATATAGACGGTATGGACCCTCATGAGGTGGCAAAAGAATTTTTACAGACGGAGGGATTAATATAAGTATAGGGAGGATAATGATACTATGAAAAAGAATTTAATGATACTATGTAGTTTGTTGCTTTTAACTGCAATAGTGGCAGGGTGCGGTGCATCTGGCGGTGGTGCCAGTCAGTCGGCGTCAGGTGATACTATTGTGGTTGGCTCCAAAAACTTTACAGAGCAGATAATTGTTGGTCACATGATGGCAGATCTGATAGAAGCGCATACAGACTTAAAGGTAGTGAGAAAACTAAATCTTGGCGGTACAAATGTATGCTTTGAGGGCATTAAAAAGGGTAGTTCAAACAATGGGATAGATATCTATATGGACTATACAGGAACGGGTCTTGTTGATATATTGCAGATGGAACCCACCACAGACCCGGATGAAGCATATGAAACAGTAAAAAAAGAGTACAAAGATAAATGGAATCTTGTATGGCTTGAACCATGGGGATTTAATAACACATATACATTAGCCGTAAAAGATGATTTTGCAAATAAAAACAATATTGAGACATTTTCTGACCTGGGGAAGATAGCTGACCAGTTGGTACTGGGGTGCTCTATGGAATTTGTAGAG
>JASEJQ010000052.1 GCA_030016635.1 Thermoanaerobacteraceae bacterium
TCCCGCTTCATCAGCGGCGAGTATTATATTATCATGTTTATGGATTGGTGTAAAGAGTTTTATTCGACAATTATCTCTATTTATTCAGGTTTAATCTAAAGTTTCTTCGTTTTACTCTTTTATGCTTCATAATAAATGGGTTAGGTGCTTGCACCTAACCCATTTCCCTTTCTACATCCACTACGCTTTGTTTTATAACATTAAATGCAAACTGTAGTTGCTCTTTACTAATGATCAGTGGCGGTTGTATTCGAATTACATTACTATTAACCCCACCAAGACCCACTAGAACTCCTTTTTCTCTACATATTTTTTTGATTTTTGCTGCCTCATCCGGAGCAGGCGTTTTGTTCTTGTCTTTAACTAATTCCACGCCTATCATTAGCCCTTTACCTCTGACATCGCCGATCAATGGATTATCTTTTTTCAGGTCATTTAATGCGTCTGACATCCATTTCCCTTTCTCTGCCACATCATTACACAGGTTTGTCTCTTCAAAAAATTTTATATTTGCCAGTGATGCTGCACATGAGACAGGGTTGCCACCAAACGTGCTTAAGTGATCACCGGGTTTAAATGAGTTGGCAATTTCTTCTCTTGCTATAAAGGCACTTAGCGGAAAGCCATCGGCTATGCCTTTCGCCATCGTCATTATATCTGGCTCTACATCATAGTGTTCTATAGCAAAGAACTTTCCTGTCCTTCCAAAACCAGATTGCACCTCATCCACCATCAGCAGTATGCCATATCTGTCCAGTATACTTTTAACCTCTTTAAAGTATTCCTGTGGGGGAGTTATTATACCGCCCTCACCCATAACAGGCTCCGCTATGAAAGCCGCTACTCTTCCGCTGGTCTGGTATTTTATGACATCCTCTACAAACTTAGCACATCTTAAACCACACTCAGGGTATTTCTGTCCAAATGCGCACCTATAGCAGTAAGCCGGTGGTGCAAACGCAACGCCCGGAAGATATGGCCCACCACCCTTTTTCCTGCCAGAATTACCTGTAATACTCAGAGTGCCTACAGTCCTACCATGAAATGAACACTGAAGAGCCACAAACTCACTTCGATTTGTAAACTGCTTTGCTACTCTCATGGCCCCTTCATTGGCCTCCGCTCCGCTGTTACTAAAAAATGTCTTCTTTAACCTCCCCGGTGTAATTTCAGCCAGCTTTTCAGCTAAGTCAGCAACAGGTTTTAAATAATAGACATAAGCACAGGCATGAACCAATTTATCCATCTGTGTCTTTGCAGCCTCTAAGACCTCTTCATTACAGTGGCCCGCATTTACTACAGATATACCTGCATAGCAGTCAAGATATTCTCTGCCATCTTCGGAGTAAATTAAAGCACCCTTTGCATGGTCTATTACCACCGGATCAATTTCCTTTACCATACTGGTGTTTACGTATTCCTTGTATTTTTCTATGGTATCCAAAATATTACCCCCTATCAAATAGATAATTAATAATCGTTTTGGTATAAAGTTTTGTAGTTTCAATAAGCTGTTCAATCTCTACGTACTCGTCTCTCTGATGAGGTACCTCCCTTTTACCTGACCCTGTGACAATTACGGGTATATTCTTCCATGCCCACAGGAATGTGCCATCTGTTGCACCTGGTACACCGTTATATACTGGCTCTTTACCGGTCAATTCTCTATACGCCCTATCCATGGCTTTGACAATTGGTTCATTTTTGTCAGTATACGTACATGGTCTACGCTCTATTACCTCCATATCCGCATCGAAATGTTCATCAGCAGCCTTCAGCTCTTTGAATATATTTTCTATCTGACTTATTAGTATATCATCTTCCTGACCTGGCACAGTACGTATATCAAGAGCAATAAAGCTATCTTCAGGTACTACGTTTAGCTGGCCCTTTCCATTAGCAGGAGACATAACAATTGTTGGGGTTATGCTTGGGTATCCAAGGTATTCATTATAGCCCAGCCTTTTAATCTCGCTTTGTTCCAGTTCATAAAGTTTTAGTATCAGCCTGGCCATTCTTAAATTAGGGTTTATCCCTGAGAGGGGCATGGCACCATGTGCCATTTTCCCCTTTACCTTTATTACAATTCTTATTGCACCTTTTATTTCTACGCAGAGGTTATTATCTTCCGGCTCGCATATAATGGCAGCATCCACATCATCAGCCCATCCCTGCTTGATAAAGTGTTTTATACCTATCATCATACCTTCTTCGTCCACCGGGATGCAGAGAATTATCTTTCCTGGAAAATCAATGCCTGAATCCTTAACGGCCTTAGCAGCTATAATAGCTGAAGCAAGGTTGTTCTTGGTATCACATGCACCACGTCCATATATCTTCCCATCCACTATCTCGGCGCCAAATGGGTCGTATTTCCATTCTTTTACATTACCTGGAGTGACCACATCGGTATGGCCTTCTAATAAGATTGTCTTACCTGGTCTGTTACCTTTTAAAACAGCTATAATATTTGGCCTGTGAGGTGCGGCCTCATCGGCATACACCTCAAAACCCATTTCCAGCAGTCTTCCCTTTAAAAACATAGCCACCTTTTCCTCATTGTCATCTTCTCTTTCAGGGTCATATACACTGGGTATTTTTACTAATTCTCTTGTCAGAGATATCAGTTCATCCTCATCTATAAATTTTAAAACATCTACATCCGTCAAAATGTCATCCCCCTTGATATTTTATACACCCCAGAATTTCTCTATGGTCTCCTCCTTTGGTGGCTTTGTGGCATAGGTTGCAATCAAGAATGCAATTAACCCTAAAATTGAAGTAAGAACAATTGGATGTGTGCCAAACGGCCTCGGCCATATCCTGCTTATAATCACAAATCCTGCTATACCTGTTATCATGGACGCAATAGCACCTGAAGCATTGGCTCTTTTCCAGTAAAGACCGAGTATAAGCATCCAGAAGAATGTAGCCTCAAGTCCACCAAAGGCATATAGATTAATCCATATAATGAGAGATGGAGGATTAATAGATGCCAGGATTATAATGAGTCCCAGTACAGCAGTACTTATCATACTGATACTGGTAAGTCTCTTCTGGTCATCCTTTGCTTTAGGGTTTATATAATTAAGGTAGAGGTCTTTTACTATGGTACTGGACATGAGGATAAGCTGGGAATCCACAGTGGACATTATGGCGGCCAGTGGTGCTGCCAAAAATATGCCTGCAAACCATGCAGGGAATAACTTCATGGCAAGAAGTGGCATAACATGATCTGTTGTCAACCCCTGCGGTATCTCTGTGACAATCGCCCTTGCCAGCACACCTGTTAAATGAAGCCCAAGCATCAACACGCCAGACACTATTGTCCCAATTATAATTGCTCTATGCATGGATTTAGAGTCTTTATATGCCATAGCCCTTATGGCATTCTGTGGTAGGCCAAGAATCCCTATACATACAAGCACCCAATAAGAAGAAATCCATGGAACGGCAATGAAGTTATCTACACCGTATGGTGTCAATAAATCTGGGTTAATGGTATTTAAAGTCTGCATTATATTGGGAATGCCGCCCCCTGCTATTGTGGCAGCAATAAGTATTACTATCGTACCAAAAAACATAACAGTACCCTGGACAGCATCAGTTAAGACCACCGCCCTGAAGCCGCCACCTGTTGTATAAATCAAGACTATGCCACCAAACAGAATAAGTCCCCAGATATAAGGAAGGCCCGTTATGGTTTGAAAAAGTTTTGCGCCACCTACAAATTGTCCTATAACTGCGACAACCAAAAAGATAACTGCACCAACCGATGCAAGCCATACCACCAGTGGATTATTATCATATCTTTCACGAATAACATCAATAATAGTTACAGCATTTACTTTCCTTGATACTATAGCAAATCTTTTTCCAAGTACACCAAGGGTAAGATATGCTGTTGGTAGCTGTGTCATAGCCAATAGTACCCAACCTAACCCTTGACTATATGCCGTGCCTGGACCACCGAGAAAACTGGAAGCGCTTACATATGTAGCAACTAACGTCATAGCAAGGACATATCCACCTAAATCTCTATTCCCCAGGAAATATTCACTTAAAAAGTTCTTTCCATTTGCAGAGCTTACCACTCTGTTGCTGTAAAAACCAATATAGAGCATTACCAGAAGATAAAGCCCCAGAGGTATCCAAAGCTGAATCAGATAAGAACTGCTTAAATTCATTTCTTATCTTCCCCCTTATTCTCATCTTCAATGGTGTCAATTGGTATGTCTTTGAAGACCACCGATACTATGACCCATGCCAGCACACTGAAAAGTACAAAACTTACTATGCAGCTCCAGAAAAACCATGCCGGAAAACCCATGATATAAGTATATTTCTCGGGTGGTCTGGATCCTAAACCATAGGCAAACACATACCACCAAATGATGTTTGCAATAAGCAGAATGACCATAGAAAGTGTCTCTTTGTTAGTCTGCTTATACCTCGAATCTTCCTTAAACGTCTTTTTCTCCATTACTATCCCCCCTGTTTCTAATATAGAAACTTAATTCCTTATATTAAGATATTCTGCATGAATGGCAAAATTCCTGCTTGCGGAAATAATTATTTTTTTAACGCATTAGCATTGCAACAAAATCAAAGATGATTTCTTATGTAAGCAGCACTTTTGATTTTGGCATAAGAAGTCTACTACAGCGTGTCACATAATATCCACGTACCTGAGTTGTGGTATAATAAAAAAGATGGGGTGATTGAATGCAGTGCGTTACTAAAGATTTTATTTATCATGAATCAGTTAGTGAAGAAGTCGATATCAAAGACTCAATGTGGATAATATCCAGTGTTGATGAATTTATTTCAAAAAACTATGAAGAAAAGGCTGGATTAACAAAAAAATTTATAGAAATACTACAGGCTGAAAGGCCAAAGATCAAATTATATAGACTAAAAGATATATATTTTTTCACAATGCCTTATTTTGTAATACGTCATTCCAATTATTCAATCGAATATATTTACTATATTTACAGCGAAGATGGTTTCCTGATAACCCTGTATAAAGAAAGACCTGAATTTTTGAAGGATATAGAACTGGATGTAAAAAATAGAAACATAGAAAAATTGAGTTTAAATAAGCTTTTGTTTTACATACTGGAGGAGGGTTGCGAGAATTACTACAACCTTAGCGACTGGTTTATGTCTGAACTTGAAAGACTGGAAAGCAAGATTTACAATGCAAATTCTATATCCTATCTGCATAATTTATTAAATTTTAAAGATACAGTGTATAGGTACAACCATATAGTTAACCTGAGTAAATATGTAGTCGATGACCTGAGCGAAATTGATATATTGACGGACAGCAAAGACCCACTCCCTGCTATATTAAACGAAAAATATAGGGATGTCTCTGAAAGACTCAGGTTTGTCTTGGAGTCTGCCAATAATGTTATCGAATCATACGTATCAATAATGGATCTTAGGGCTAATGAGCAGATGCGATTTTTAACCATCGTAGCAACGTTGCTCATGCCACTCACAGTAATAACTGGAATCTATGGGATGAATTTTGATATCATGCCTGAACTTAGATGGAAATACGGTTATTTTATCATTTTAGCTGTCATGGCTGTAATTACTATTATACAAATTATATATTTTAAACGTAAAAAATGGCTTTAAGCGGGGATTATCCCCCGCTTATAATGGGATAGACTGAAATGATATCATTGTCTTCTATCCTGTAATCCATGGTTATCTGATTATCCTCAAGGGTTACTGTAGAAACCTCTGATAAAGGAATATTGAGGTTTTGTAATGCCTCCCGTATGGTGCTGCCAGGTAACACATTTTGAGTCATGTTATTATCTGGAGCATACCAGTTAAGTCCACCATTTAATATTATTTGTGCAGACATTTCTATCACTCCAGCTCAAGTTCCTTAAGTTTATCGTTGGTAGGTATCCCATCTTCACTCCATCCGCGTTTAATGTAGTATTCATTTAATATCCAGCCCAGATGAGGAAGGCTGCCTTTAGCTCCGCCACTGCCTCTATCATGGGTTAAGATCCTGTATGGCAGCATATCATCTTTTCTGCTTATGCCCAGCCTCACGTTATACATTCTCTTGAGATTGTGAATCCTTTCACCTGTCTTCAAAACCTCCTGGCCATCAACGTCCCATCCTGTAACAGCCTTTACATATTGAGCCAATATATTTATGTCAAGACCCTTGCTCCTGTTTAAAAACTTACATAATCCCAGTGGATTGAATACCTCCTGATAGTCCTACATTACTGCTGCCATTTCTCCTTTGTTTACAAAGCCATGGGTCTCAAAAGGTTTGTCAAACCCGGCAATCATTGGTGAATAAGCACCATTTTCTGCAAAATAACTTAAAGCTTCCAGATGACAGGCGCCTCTATTGGCTGTGGCGTAGTTGCCAGCCATGGATGTAAATGCTCTTGGGTCATGATATGCCATCTCGAGACCCTTTACCTCTACGGTAAATTCTATAGAGTTTCTCCCAAGGATTTTTGCAGCGTTTCTGCTGCCCTCTGCCAGGATATTCCCTATGCCCTGTCTATTGGCTATCATAGGTATGAGCCCGCATGCAGCCTCACCATCACCCCAGTTTAGTTTAATACCTCCGGTATCTTTATCAGTTATGATTCCCTTTTCATAGGCTTCATAGGCAAAGGCAATGACACCTGATGTAGAAATGGTATCCAAGCCAAACCTGTTGCACAGGTCATTAGCTTCGGCTATTTTATATACATCCTCGTTGAGTATTAGCGCTCCAAACCCTGCACAGGTCTCATACTCAGGCCCGTGGGCTTTCGTACCTTTATATGGACCTGTCTTTATCTCCACCATTTTACCGCATCTTATAGGACATCCATAGCATGCATAATGACTCACAAGCATGGTCTTAGCTATCATCTGACCGCTGGTCTTCATGGCACCCTCTTCAAAGCTGCCCTCTCTCCAGTTTTTTATAGGAAGGTCGCCATTTACCTCCACAGCCTGCATGGAGCCAGCTGTGCCAAAATCAGTCAAGCCCTTTGTATTTTGTTTTATTAAGGGTGTAATCTCTTTTGTAAGTTTTCTCATGGAGTCTAAGTCAAACACGTTTATGGGCGCATTTCCGTCAACCACAATAGCTTTAAGATTTTTGGACCCCATCACTGCGCCAAGCCCTACCCTTCCTGCTGCACGTGTCTCATTTCCACCTATCATTATACCCGCTATCTTTACAAGATTTTCCCCGGCCTGGCCAATGCAGGCAACCTCAGCCTTTTGTGATGTCTCATTTTTTAACATCTCGGTTGTTTCATAGCAATCTCTACCCCATACAGAGGATGCATCTCTTAATTCCAGAATTCCTTCATTTAGCCAGATATATACAGGTTTGTCGGACTTCCCTCTTACAATGATTCCATCAAAACCCGTCTTTTTCAGTTTATAGCCGAAAAAACCACCGACAGTAGACTCACCCCATATGCCCGTAAGGGGAGATTTTGAACATACGCTGGCTTTACAGGCTGTAGGAACAGGCGTACCTGTCAGAAGTCCTGTCATAAAAACCATTGGATTATCAGGGCTTAAAGGGTCTATATTAATGTCAGACTCATTGTATAAAAGCCATGAGGCCAGGCCGCTCCCTGCAAAGAACTTCCTGTACAGGCTTTCATCAATCTCTCTAACCTTATTGCTCCTATTGCTTAGATCTATCTCAATAATCTTTCCATTATAGCCGTAAGGCATCTCAATACCCCTCCTCCAGGGCTTTTATTAGTTCTACCAGTACTTCATTCACCGGGGTTGGTATGCCGAGTTTTGCGCCTTCACTTACCACAGCACCATTTATATAGTCTATCTCCGTAATTCTCTTATTGCTCATGTCCTGATACATTGAGGAAAAATTTGTTGCTGTGGCTCTGGCTACATCCTTGCAGTGCTCAACCGGGTCATCATATTCCAGTTTTATACCTTTTGCATTGCATACCTCTACAGCTTCTTTTACTGCCTGCTCCATCAGTTTTTCTGCGTTCCTGTGCTCGACCAGATATCCATTCTGCACTCTAAGAATAGCTGTCAGTGCATTTATCCCGATATTGGCAATCAGCTTGCCCCATATAAGCCCTGGGACATTGGTAGATACCTTTGCAGGAAGACCAGCTTTTGATAGTACACGAGCCACCTCTTCTACTTTCTCAGTCACATCGCCATTTAAAGGACCGATTATGGTGTCGCCTACTCCAGCGTGTCTCACATGGCCAGGCCCAAGAAGTGTCCCACCATTACCTGTAACACCTGCTATAGTCCTTTTTTCTCCAACTATCCCAGCTATTTTTTCTGCATTACCCAGGCCATTCTGCACAGTCATAACCAGAGTATCTTCCCCAACTATGGGCAGGGCCTCCTTAACAGCAGTTTCTGTAAATGAAGATTTTACAAAGACTATAATTAAATCTACCTTACCATCAATATTGCCGGTAGAAGTTACTGCTTTGACAGGTATAAACCTGTCTCCGCCTATCCCTTCCAGATGAAGCCCATCTTTGTTCATGGTGTCCACATGCTCTTTCCACACGTCAATCAGTGTAACATCCTCACCAGATTCTGTCAGTTTCCCTCCAAACACAGATCCCATGGCACCTGAGCCTAAAACAGCAATCCTCATAAACATCCCCCTTTTCATAAGGTAATGGAACATCCCATTAGAAAGGTTACGTAAGGAATGTCCCTATAAGAAATCATTAAGTATGGTTTAATATTTGACCCAATGTCAAAAGTTTATATTAGCATATCAGCAACATCCATGCACCTGAACGCTCGTCCTGATACACCAAAATCAATATTTTAACTTGCCCAGTTCTTCCTCTTTCATGGTAAAGCTGTGAGCATCATCCGGGAATACACCGGATGCCACCTCTTCAGCATATTTGTTTAATGCCTCCAGTTCCATCTGCCCTATCTGTGCATACTGCTTTACAAACTTGGGGACGAACCTGTCAAACAGCCCCAGCATGTCCTGTGTCACCAACACCTGCCCATCGCAATATACTCCTGCACCTATGCCAATCGTAGGTATGGTGAGCTTCTCAGAGATTATCTTTGCCAATGGAGCAGGTATGCACTCCAGCACTATGGCAAAAGCCCCTGCATCCTCCAGTGCAACAGCACTGTCTATAAGGTCCTGAGCCGCCTTTGCATCCTTTCCCTGTACTTTAAAGCCCCCAAGGCTGCCAGCTGTCTGGGGAGTGAGACCAATGTGTCCCATGACCGGTATACCTGCCTTAACTATGGCCTTTACTGTCGGCACATAGTCCAGCCCACCCTCCAGTTTAACACTATCAGCACCGGACTCCTTTATAAGCCTGCCTGCGTTTCTTATGGCATCCTCAATGGATACCTGGTATGACATAAAAGGCATGTCAGCTATCACATGGGTATTTGGTGCACCTTTGACAACAGGCTTTGCATGGTGGATGATGTCATCTACGGTTACAGGTACTGTGCCTTCATATCCTAAGACCACCATGCCTAGAGAATCTCCTACCAGTATCATCTCTATGTCGGTCTTTTCGATTATCACAGCAGTAGGATAATCATAGGCTGTGACCATTCGGATTTTCTTGCCCTGTTTTTTCATTTCCTTAAACTCTGGAATTGGTACCTTTTTCTTAGGCATTGCAATTACCCCCTTAAAATTAATATTTATTAAAACAATCCTGTTATTCTTCCATTTTCATCTATATCCATATCATAGGCAGCAGGATGCTTTGGAAGGCCAGGCATCGTCATGATTTCACCTGTTAAAGCCACCAGGAACCCTGCCCCTGCAGAAGGCTTTACCTGCCTGACTGTAACCTTAAATCCCCTTGGTCTTCCCAGAAGGTTTGGGTCATCAGAAAGGGAATACTGGGTTTTAGCCATACATATCGGGAGATTTCCAATTCCCATCTTCTCTATGGACTCTATATCTTTTTCTGCATCCCGCGTAAAGTCAACGCCATCGGCGCCGTATATCTCTCTGGCAATAATCCCAATCTTTTCTTTAACACTTAAATCTAGTTGATACAAAGGCTTATAATTTGATGGTTTTTCCTCTATTATCTGAAGGACTTTTTCTGCCAGATCTATACCTCCTTCCCCGCCTTTTGCCCAGACTTCTGAGAGTGATACAGGAATGTTTAGCTCTGCACACCTCTCTTGCACAAACTCTATCTCGGCCTCGGTATCTGTTGGGAACCTATTGATAGCGACCACCAGGGGTACACCAAACTTCGTTACATTTTCTGCCTGCTTTTCAAGGTTTTCAAAGCCTTTCTTTAAAGCCTCTACATTTTCCTTTGATAAGTCTTGTTTTTTTACACCACCATGATTCTTTAAAGCCCTAATGCTTGCTACTATTACAGTAGCATCGGGTTTTAGACCAGCATATCTGCACTTAATATCAAAGAACTTCTCTGCACCAAGGTCCGCGCCGAAACCTGCCTCAGTAACAAGATAATCTCCCAGCTTTAATCCCATCCTTGTGGCAACTACGCTGTTACAGCCGTGTGCTATGTTCGCAAATGGGCCACCATGGACAAAAGCCGGGGTATTTTCCAGGGTCTGCACCAGGTTTGGATTTATGGCATCCTTTAAAAGCAGTGCCATTGCTCCCTGTGCATTCAGGTCTTTTACTGTCACAGGTCTGCCGTCATAGGTGTAGCCTATTATTATTTTAGAGAGTCTTTCTTTGAGGTCCATGAGGTCTTTGGAAAGACAAAGTATAGCCATGACCTCTGATGCAACGGATATATCAAAGCCATCCTCTCTTGGCACCCCATTAGGCTTTCCTTCAAGGCCGACCACTATATGCCTCAATGCCCTGTCATTCATGTCCATTACCCTTTTCCACGTAATCCGCCTTGGATCTATACCCAGTTCATTGCCCTGCTGTAGGTGGTTGTCGATCAGGGCAGAAAGCAGATTGTGGGCTGTTGTAACAGCATGTATATCTCCTGTAAAGTGGAGGTTTATATCCTCCATAGGTACAACCTGCGAGTATCCCCCGCCAGCTGCTCCACCTTTGACACCAAAACTGGGGCCCAGGGACGGTTCTCTTAAGGCTATTATTGCTTTCTTACCAAGGCGATTTAAGGCCTGGCCAAGCCCCACCGTAGTGGTTGTCTTACCTTCACCTGCAGCCGTTGGGTTAATTGCTGTCACTAAGATAAGTTTTCCATCAGGTTTATCCTTTAGTTTTCCCATAACCTTGAGATTGACCTTTGCCTTATACTTTCCATAGAGTTCAATATCATCCTCAGATAGCTCAAGTCCTTCTGCTATCTCTTTAATGGGTTCCATTTTTGCTTCCTGAGCAATTTCAATATCTGTTTTCAAAATGATGACCTCCTTAAATTGTTTATTCTTTATATCCAAGATGCCGTGAAATATCCCCGGCAATCTTCTTTAGCAGCTCCCCTGTCTCCAATGCCTTATCCATATCCATCCTAACAGAAGGGGTTGCAATACTTATTGCAGCTACTCCTTTCTTTTGCCAGTCTTTTATTGGTGAGCCTATACATCTGACCCCTGGTATGAGTTCCTCATTGTCTATGGAAAAACCCCTTTCTCTGGTTATCCTCATATCTTTTATAAAGGTATTTTTATCTGTGATAGAATGTTCGGTGTATCTTCTTAAAGGATATCGATCCAGAAATGAATTTAACTCATCCTCAGAAAAAGTAGATAGTATTGCCTTACCAAGACCGCTGTTTGTAGCAGGTACCCTTGTACCAATCTTAAGGTCTGTCCTTAAAAAGTTTGGACTCTCTATTTTATCAATATATATGACCTCACCATCATGAAGAACAGCCAAGTTTACTGTCTCCTTAAGTTCTTTAGAAAGTTCTTCCAAATACGGCCTTACGGTCTTTATAAGGCTCACCTTATTTAAAGCCATTCCTCCCAGTTGAGAAAGCCTCCAGTCAATGGTATACCTCCCATCAGAGGTATGTTTGATGTACCCATGATCTGACAGTACCTGTAAAATCCTAAAAATAGTGGTTTTATTAATATCTAAATCTCTGCTTATATTTGTTACGGAAAACTCCTCATCCTCTGCCTCGCACATATATTCTAAAACCCTAAGGGTCTTATCAGCAACCTTTAATGCTGGCTCCAATTCACTCACGGTGCATCCCTCATTTCCATATATGAAATATTGTTTCTTAATATTTAATTCTACTTTTTTATTGAAATTCCTTCTATTTCAAAAAATTTTTTATCCTATCATCGCCGCTGTAAATGTTAAAGCGTTCTCCCCTGCAAAATCCTATAAGGGTGAGGTTATAATTCAGGGCAAATGAAATAGCTGCAGTGGTTGGCGCGGAAGATGAGATAAGTATCTCAATTCCGCTCCTTACCGCCTTAATGGCCATATCCAAGGATAGTCTCCCTGATATGACCATTATCCTGTCCGAGAGATTGTTCATCAGTTTATAACCTATAACCTTATCTGCCGCATTGTGCCTTCCTATGTCTTCAGCAAAAAAGGTCATCTGGCTTTCAAATATAGCTGCAGAGTGTACCCCTCCCGTATCCCTGAAAATATTTGAAGACTTCTGCAGCATCCTGGAATACGAGAGTATATCCTCAGGAAAAACCTCAATTGTCTTCCTAAGCTTCTCGGTCTTTATTGTGGAAAGAGAACTGAAATATGGGCTGTTGCCGCATCCCGATGTTATTATCCTCTTTCCTATAAGTTTTAATCTTAGCTCGTCCACATTAGCCTCTATATCTACCCTTCCATTATCTATATCAACATTTATCTTTTTAACCTCATCTGCTATATTTATCACACCACTGGTAAAGATGCGGCCTACGGCGAGCTCAGTGAGGTTAGCAGGAGAACAGAGGAGTGTATCTGTTTCCCTGCCGTTGATATATATTGTAATTGCAAATTCCTCTACCACCTCATCCTGCATCTCGTGGATTTGGCCAGCTGCATATCGGAGCATATAAATGTTCCTTTTAATCATCATATCTTCTCCAACTTCACAGCACATTCTTTGTATTGGGGTATCTTTGATACAGGATCAACCGCAGCTATGGTGAGCTTGTTTGCTGCAGCCTCTTTAAAATGGAAGTTCATGTATACAACTCCCGGCATTACCCTCTCTGTGACTTTAGCCCTGAGGACCACACTCCCCCTCCTCGATGTCACCCTTAGATTATCTCCATCACTTATGCCTACATTCCCTGCATCCTCATAGCTTATTTCCAGATAGCCTGAAGGTGCTATCTTATTTAGCCCATCCACCCGTCTGGTCATTGTCCCTGTGTGAAAGTGATATAGCATTCTTCCTGTGGTGAGTATATAGGGGTATTCCCTGTCAGTTGGTTCTGCTGCCTCTCTGTATTCAATAGGGTTGAATTTACCTTTCCCTCTTGTAAATTTCCCATCATGAAGGTATTTTGTACCTGGATGTTCCAAAGATGGACATGGCCACTGCAGCCCACCCTTCTCCAGTCTGTCATAGGTAATGCCTGCATAGCTGGGTGTAAGAGAGCGAATCTCTTCCATAATGTCCATAGGGCTGCTGTAATTCATAGGATATCCCATCAGCATTGATAAATCATTAATAATCTGCCAATCAGCTTTAACCTCAGCTGGTGTATCCAAAAACCTCCTTACCCTCTGGACTCTTCTCTCTGTATTTGTAAATGTACCATCCTTTTCGGCAAAACTGGCTGCCGGCAATACTACATCAGCAAGTTCTGCCGTCTCAGACATGAAGATATCCTGTACCACTAAAAGGTCAAGATTCTTTAAGGCTTCCTCTACATGACCTGCATCAGCCTCACTGAGTACCGGATTCTCACCCATAATGTATAGAGCCTTTATCTTCCCCTCATAGGCTGCATTTATCATCTCCGTGACAGTCTGGCCTGGCCTCTCAGATAGTTTTACCCCCCAGGCCCTTTCAAATTTCGACCTGGCTGCTTCATCAGTCACCTTTTGATAGCCTGAGTAGACATCGGGCAGTGCCCCCATATCGCAGGCACCCTGGACATTGTTCTGGCCTCTTAATGGGTTTACCCCTGTAGAAGGCCTGCCCACATTGCCCGTCAGCATTGCCAGGTTGGCTATGGACATTACACCATCTGTTCCCGTTATGTGCTGTGTGACACCCATGGTATAGAGGATTGATGCCTTCTCCGCTTTAGCATATACCAGGGCCGCTCTCCTTATGTCCTCCGGGGAAACCCCTGTGATTTTTGATACAACCTCAGGTGTATATTTTTTGACGGATTCCTTAAACTCATCAAAACCCTCTGTCCTCTCTCCTATAAAGGCATGTTTGGCCAGACCCTCTTCTATTATTGCATTCATTATCCCGTTTAAGAGAGCCACATTGGTCCCCGGCACGGGCCTCAGCCATATATCCGCCATCTCTGCCATCTCTGTCTTTCTGGGGTCTATGACTATGAGTTTTGCTCCATGTCTCTTTAATGCCTTCTTAACCCTTATAGATATGACAGGATGCGTCTCAGTGGTGTTGGTGCCAATGGCCATTATACAGTCAGCGTACTCAATCTCCTCAATGCTGTTTGTCATAGCACCGCTTCCAAAGGCTGCACCCAACCCGGCCACACTGGGAGCATGACAGAGCCTGGCACAATGGTCCACATTGTTTGTGCCTATGGCTGTCCTCATAAACTTCTGGAAAATATAGTTTTCCTCATTGGTACATTTAGCAGAGGCAAGGCCGCCTATAGAATCAGGCCCGTATTTATCCTTTATGGTCTTTAACCTATCAGTTATAAAGCTCAAAGCCTCATCCCATGAAACCTCAACAAAATCTCCATTTTTTCTTATCAGAGGTTTCTTAAGCCTATCCGGACTCTTTACAAAATCCAATCCAAACCTACCCTTAATACAAAGATATCCTTGATTAACTGATGTTTTAGGGCTATCGACGTATGCTATATCCTTATTTTTGTTTAAATGTACCCTCAGTGTACAGCCAACCCCGCAATATGGACATGTGGTATCAACACTGGTGAGTTCCCATGGTCTCCCTTTACCCTGTGCAGATTTTGGCATCAAGGCTGCAGTAGGACAAACATCCAGGCAGTTTCCGCAGGAAACACAGCTGGAATACTTAAGGCCATCATCATCAAAAGTACCAACCTTTGTATAAAACCCCCTTACTATATAGTTGATTGCTGACGTTTCCAATTCATCACAAATTCTGATACATTTTCCGCAGAGTATACACTTGTTTAAATCTCTAATGATAAAAGGATGGGAGTCATCTATAGGTATTTCCCTTCTTTCCCCTTCAAAACCTGACTTCTTTATATCGTATCTGTAAAAATAATCCTGAAGCCTGCATCTTCCTGTCTTATCGCAAGTCATGCAATCGTTGGGATGGTTTGCAAGCAAAAGCTCCAATACAGTCCTCCTTGCATTTAAAACCTTTTCACTCTCTGTATGCACAACCATTCCATCAGTAACCATTGTAACACATGAGGGCAGGAGATTTTTTGCCTTTTCCACTTCTACAACGCATAACCTGCATGCCCCTTCATTCTTTAAATCCTCATCAAAGCAGAGATTTGGTATTTCTACACCTATACTCTCACAGGCTTCTTTTATTGTAGTCCCTTCATTAATTTCTAAAACCTGCCCATCTATAGTGATCTTCATCGCCAATCCCCCCTCAGCTTATCACGACAGCATCATAGTTGCATACATCATAACATGTATGACATTTGGT
>JASEJQ010000053.1 GCA_030016635.1 Thermoanaerobacteraceae bacterium
TGTAAGACCTGCTTAAAATAACAGCAGGCAGTGGTCAATGAAGTAGGAAGCTCCCGCCTCTTTAGGAGGGAGAGGGTTCACCCAGTGGCTTTTCAAAAAATAAAACTGTGTTAAAATATGAATTAAGTCTGTGGGGTACAATTTGACAAACATGGAGTGAAGACTATGAGGGTAATAAGATACAAAGGATACATTTATGGACTTCTGCTATCTCTTGCAATGGCGTATATGGCCAACGTGCTGCATTTTCATTTTCCTATACTGGAGTCTGTGGCATGGGGGATAATCATCGGGATTTCATTAAATAATGTGATTGAAATACCGGCGAGTTTCAGGCCAGGCCTGAGTTTTTCCACCAAAACCCTTCTCAATATAGGCATAATTTTTTTGGGAGCAAAACTTGACTTTATCTCTATAGCCTCTCTGGGGCCCAAAATTCTGGCTATTGTTTCAATAGTAGTAATATCGGTTATGATAATTTCCTATCTCTTATCTAAGAGTAATTACATAAGCTTGAAGGCCAATATCCTCCTGGGCGTAGGGTCCTCGGTGTGTGGCGCTGCAGCAGTGCTGGCCATGGCACCGGTGATTAAAGCCGATAAGGAGGAATCCACATTTACGGCTGCTACCACCAGCATACTGGGCGGACTTGGAGTAATAATTTATAGTCTCATAGCAAGGCTTAACGTACTGAATGACATAGAGTATGGCATATGGGCCGGGAGTTCTCTTCAGGGCGTATCTCATGCTGTTGCAGCTGCTTTTGCAAGAAATGAGATAAGCGGAAACATAGGCACAGTGGTTAAAATGGCCCGGGTTCTTTTCCTCGTACCGATGGCTTTAATCTTGGGATCGGTGTTTAATGATAAAAGGGTTACCACGCGTGAAATAAACTTCCCATATTATATACTGGGTTTTATCTTTATTGGACTTTTAAATACCGCCCATGTAATACCATTATACCTGATCGATTTTATGAATTGGACGAGCCAATTTTTCATACTCATGTCCGTGTCATCCATGGCTACAGGGGTTAAGATAAAGGATATGATGGGCGATGGCTTGCCTATCCTTATATCAGGTTTAATCATATTTTTATGTTCAAGTTTGATAAGCATGTCGCTGATAAAACTTTTTGGAATATAACAGGAGAGGCATTGACGCCTCCCCTATTATCTGTCGTTCCTATCTTTTCTGTCATTTACCTCGTCTACTATCTCATCCCTCATGCCGTGTATGCTCTCCAAGCGGTGACGATTCTTTTCCTTTATCCTGGCGATTTCTTCCTGGCTCAATTCCTCAGCGTGGAGTTTCATATAGTCTTCTGCTTCCCTATAGTTTTCTATGGTGTCATGAATCATTTCCTGAAGTTTTTCTGCGTTGTCAGAGCGGTCATCAGGTTTAGGCCTGTTATTGAATCGTTCATCATCGTTATTTTCTCTATTATTTCTTGCCACATTATCACTCCTTCTCATAGAGATATACACACTATTATTTTGTTCAACAGACCATATAATATGTATTTTAAAAAATAAAAGACCGATGGTTAATCGGTCATGCCTGTTTTCCCAACTGGGAAATTGTTAAACGCCTCAGCCACAGCCTGCATCAGAAAACCCGGAATCAGAGCCGCATGAGGCGAAACCGGATATCAATTTTTCCGTATTTTCGCTCTCACACTCAGGACACTTTACTTTCTTATTACTTTCAGAAAAATTTACCAACATTTCAAATACATTATCACAATCCTTGCAGTGGTATTCATACAATGGCATATTTTCACCTCCTCTGCTAAACAATTTTAGCACAAACTTTATCCCGGTGGGAGGGGGTATTTTTAAAAATTTTTTTGGGTTGTTAGAAGGATTTTTTGGTTTTATGTTGAATTAATAATATATAATTCAAAGTAAATCAAACAAATACCACATAATAGCAAGGAGTTATAGGATATGATAGCGGCTGAAAGAAGAGCAAGGATAAAAAGAATGCTTATGGAAAAAAGATATGTAAAGGTGGCCGACCTCACAAGGGTGTTTGATGTATCCGATGAGACCATAAGACGGGACTTGGATGAGCTGGAAAAGCAGGGGATACTCAAGAAGAACTACGGCGGCGCTGAACTCATAGAGGATAGCTATATTGTACCTCCTCTGCGGATAAGAAACGAGGAGAATATGGACATCAAGCTGCAGATTGGCAGGAGGGTTTCTGAGCTTATTAATGATGACTCGTTTGTGATATTAGACGCCGGGTCTACCACACTGTGTGTGGCCAGGGCTTTAAGGGACAAGAGGATCAATGTACTGACCAATGACCTTAATATAGCCTATGAGTTTTCTAATACCCAAAACATAAACGTTTTCTTGACGGGCGGCATGTTGAAGAAGGAGAATAATTCGCTTATCGGCCCTGAAGCCATAAAGAGCATTGCCACCTATAACGCCTCAATAGCTGTCATAGGTACGGGTGGGATAACGTTTAATAAGGGATTTACCACAGGTGATACCTTTGAGGCAGAGGTAAAAAGGGCGATGATGGCATCGGCAGATAAGGTCATAATAGTTGCGGATTATTCTAAGATTAATAAAAAGGCAATGGTGACTTTTGCAGACCTAAGCGAGGCAGATGAAGTGGTTATAGGCGGGCAGGCGGACGAGGACTTTGTGGCAGGCCTGGTCGAAATGGGCATAAACGTCATATGTTGCTGAGAGAGGAGAAATAAAATGGCATTTTCCGATATGGCATCATTACTTAAAGCAGCTAAACAGGGAGGATACGCAGTAGGGGCCTTTGACTTCATAGACCTTAAGACCTTAGAGGGAACTATCGAAGCAGCTGAGGAAGAGAATTCACCACTCATCCTTGCGGTACCGGAAAGGCTTCTGGGGATAATCGACATGAAGGCCTTAGCATGGGCAGCCATGTCCTATATAGATGGTTCTAAGATACCAATAGCCCTGCATTTAGACCATGGTAAGAACTTTGACAATATTATACTGGCCATAAAGTATGGCTTTTCCTCTGTGATGTATGATGGCTCTTCCCTGCCACTGGAGGAAAACATAAGAAATACGAGAGAAATTGTGAAGATAGCAAGGGCCGCAGGGGTAAGCGTAGAGGGTGAACTGGGATATGTGGGAAGAAATATTAATGCCGAGACACTGGATTCAAACTACTTTACCAAATCAGAGGAGGCCATGAGATATGTGGATGAGACCGGGGTTGATGCCCTGGCCGTATCCTATGGCTCTGTCCACGGCATGTATATAGGTAAACCCCATCTGGATTTTGAAAGGTTAAGGGCCATAAGGGAGGCTGTAGATGTACCTCTGGTATTGCATGGCGGTTCCGGCCTGAGCGATGATGACTTCATAACCTCTATTAAAAACGGTATATGCAAGGTTAACATATTTACTGAAATATCTGTAAGAGGTATGGATAGGTTACGCAATGAGCTAAAAAAAGACCAGGAATTAGCCTTGGTCTTAGATGGGCTAAAAAATGAGACGAAGGATGCTGTAAAGAGATATATAGAACTTTTTGGGAGCAGGGATAAGGCATGAATGCTTTAATCACCTACGATATAGGTACAAGCTCACTAAAGACTGTATTCTTTGATATGAAAGGCACAATCCTCCACACCTCATCTAAAGAATATCCAATCTACAGCGAAAGGCCGGGATTTGCAGAGCAGGACCCGGACGACTGGTGGAGGGCCGTTATTGATACCACAAGGGAAGGCCTGGCAGCCCTTGGAAACGTAGATGTCATAGGCATTGGCCTCTCATCCCAGAGGGAAACGGTGGCAGCCGTTGATGATGCGGGTAGGCCCATGATGCGTGCCATATCATGGATGGATAGGCGCTCAAAAGATGAAGCGAATATCTTATCGGAGAGGTTTGGCTTTGACTATCTTCATAACCGTACCGGCCTTATACCGGATACCACATTTACCGCCACCAAACTTCTATGGCTTAAGAATAACGGGTTTGATTTATACAGTGCCTTTAAATTTCTTCAGCCCAAGGACTATGTCATATACAAATTAACAGGGGAATATGTGGAAGACTACAGCCTCGCCTGCAGGACCATGTATCTGGACATAAAGGAAAGGGAATGGATGGAGGATGTGCTGGACTTTATAGGTATAAACCCAGAAAAGCTCCCATCCTTGGTCTACTCCGATGAGGTGGCCGGCAGACTCACCAGGGAAGCCGCTGCAGTACTTGGCTTAAGAGATGGTACACCGGTAGTGGCAGGTGCAGGGGATAGGCAGTGCGAGGCGCTGGGCGTGGGCATAGACAGGGATGTGGCCATGGAGTCTACAGGTACCACCACAAACCTCTCCGTATCCTTATGGAATGTACCCGAAAACATAGACAGCAGAGTAACAGTCAGCATACACAGTCTGAGGGATAGATATCTCATGGAACAGGGCATGACCACATCAGGCACCATATACAGGTGGTTTAGAGATGAGTTCTGCAAGAGTGAGCAGGAAACAGCGGAGCAATTTGGCTTAGATATATATGACCTCATAGACAGAAAGATAGAGGAAAAGCCTATAGGTTCCAACGGTCTTATACTTCTTCCCTTCTTTATGGGGGCAAAGGCCACCCGATGGAATCCAAATGCCAGAGGGACGATACTTGGCCTCACCCTTGGTACAGACCGGTGGGACATCGCCCGGGCAATAATGGAGGGGGTTGCCTATGAGATAAACGCCTGCATTGGTGTATTGAAGGAAAATGGCATAGAGATAAGTGAAATGATAGGCATGGGGGGCGGCAGCAAGGGCAGGGTCTGGAGCCAGATAAAGGCCGATGTCACAGGGAAGAGGATTAAAAAGACCAGGACGCAGGAGGCTGCATCGCTGGGAGCTTATCTTCTGACCCTTAAAGGCCTGGGTATAATAAATGACCCTGTGACGAAAGCAAGGGAAATAAACAGTGCAGTGGAATATATAACCCCTGATGAAGCTGCCCATGAGAAATACAAGAAGTATTATGAGGTATATGAGGAGCTCTACAGGTCAGTAGAGCCGCTATTCAATAAACTCACGAAAATGTGAAGGGAGAGATATTTATGAGAGCGAGCATGTATGAGTATATGAGGGTAGGTATTATACACTTTATGGCCTTCCCCGAGTGCATGAAGGGAGAGGGCCCTATAGAGGAGACCATGGAAAAGATACTCACAGATGAGTATTTCAATGCTGTGGAACTGTCATGGATAAAAGACGATAAGGTCAGGGAAAACGTTAGGAAAATGCTTGAGGTATCCCATGTGAGCATTGCCTATGGGGCACAGCCCAGGATCCTGACCACAGGATATAACTTGAACTCCATGGATGAAGACTTGAGGAGAAAGGCCATAGACACCATAAAAGAGGGCGTGGATGAGGCACATTATCTGGGGGCTGAGGGCATAGCCTTTTTAAGCGGCAAGTTTGAGAAAGAGAATAAGGATAAGGAAATGCAGCTCTTAGCAGACTCTATAGGTGAAATATGCGATTACGCAGCATCTAAGGGAGACCTCATGGTGGAGCTGGAGGTCTTTGACACGGAGATAGATAAGAAGTCGATTATTGGCCAGGCCAGTGATGCAGCAGCTATAGCCGAAGAGGTAAGGAAAAACCATAAGAACTTTGGCCTTTTACATGACTTAAGCCATCTGCCCTTACTGGGTGAGACACCCAAAGAAGCACTACATCCCATCAGGGATTATCTCACCCATGCACATATAGGGAACTGTGTAATAAAAGACAAAAACCATCCTGCATATGGAGATGCGCATCCGAGATTTGGGATAAAAGGAGGGGAGAATGACGTAGAAGAGCTGAGGAAGTTTTTGAAGGTGCTTTTAGACATGGGCTTTTTGAACACAGAAAAGCCGCCAATAGTCAGCTTTGAGGTAAAGCCGCAGCCCGGTGAGAAACCGGATCTGGTCATAGCCAATGCCAAGAGGACCCTTAATGAGGCCTGGGCAAGATTATAGAGGAGGGGAAATTATGAAAAAGTGGAGTATTTTGCTTGCAGTATTACTTTTATTATCTATTGGTTTAGCAGGATGTGGAGGTTCAAAGCAGGCTCAACAGGCGCCGGCTCAAAGCCAGCAACCACAGCAACAAGCTCAAACAGAAGAAAAAAAGTTTACTTTAAAAATTGCCGGAATCAAGACTGACGATGACCCAGCCAGTATCGCTATGAGGCTATTTGCTGATGAGGTAAATAAAAATTCAAAGGGATCTATTAAAGTACAGGCCTATACAAATAGCGTACTCGGTAACCTCAATGATTTACTTACAGGCATGACCAATGGCACGGTCGACATGCTGTACAACACTTTCTCGTGTTATAGCTGGCTTGAGGGTGCTAAGAGATTTACAGCCATCAGCGCTCCATATTTATGGGATGACAACGCTGAGCTTCAAGCGTTTTTAGATTCCGACATTTCAAAACAGTGGATGGAAGAAGCAGCTGCAGCATCTGGAGTGCGCGTGGTCATCGCCAAAGGAGAACTTCCGCCCAGAGAACTTACCGCTAACAAGGCTATAAAAACCGCAGACGATTTCAAAGGCGTTAAAATCAGAACAGCCGAAGCTCCCATTGTGCAGGAGACTATGAAAAGGCTTGGTGCTACGCCTGTAGTTATTCCGTTTTCGGATCTATATATGGCACTCAAACAGGGAATCGTCGATGCACAAGAGAACAACTTCATAACTACAATGACAAGTAGCTTTTATGAGGTGCAGACTCATTTTATGAAGACAGACTATATAAGAGATGTGAGCGCAATCTTTATAAGTGAAAAAATATGGGAAGAACTTTCCGATAATCAGAAACAGATAATACTGGCTGCGGCTGACAAGGCGGTTAACAAAGAGGCTGAGCTGGTAGCAGCGAAAAATAAGGAAGCGATTGATTTTCTCTCAACAAAAATGACCTATGTTGAGCCAGATATTGCCTCGATTAAGGCAAAGCTTGGCAGCGATATTTATAAGAAATTTGATAGTGAAGGAAAGCTCTGGCCAACAGGCACTATTGACAAGATATTGGAGTTTAAAGCCTCTTACAAACGCTGAAAGATTATTTATGGTATCAAGGAGGCGTCTGGCTATGTTGTGGCGCCTCTGATTGATACCGACGCTGATTTAAAGAGAAATAACTTTATTAAGGAGGTATACTCACCCCAGTTTAGAAACTTGTTATTTATGTTAAAAGTGTATTATCTTTTTTTGGGGGGGGAATTTATGTTAGTACTTTTACTATTTGCAACTATGTTTATTTTGATGTTCTTAGGTATGGATATTTTTGTCTCAATGGGTGTGGCCTCTGCTGTTTATTTGTTGGTTTCTGGAAATGCTCCACTGACTCTTATACCTAACAGTATGATCAATGGCATATCAAATTTTTCACTACTGGCAATTCCATTTTTTATTTTGGCAGGAGAGCTTATGAATATTTCAGGAATGACTCTGCGGATACTCAATTTTGCAAGATTTTTCATTGGGAGGTGGAAGGGAGGGCTCTCTTATGCCTGCGTTATAATCAACATCATTACGGCCGGCGTGTCAGGCTCGGCACCTGCGGATTGCAGTGCGGTCTCCTCTGTTTTGTTGCCTGCTATGAAGGAAGAGGACTATCCTATTGGGTTTTCAGCCGCAATCAATGCTGCAGCTGCGACTATTGGTCCAATCATTCCACCAAGCATTCCTATGGTGTTTATGTCGCTTATTACCAATTTATCAGTAGGACGGCTCTTTTTGGGCGGTGTTATACCTGGCCTTTTGATGGGTGGTGCCTTGATGATTATTTCCTATTTCAAGGTTAAACATATGAATGTAAAGATATATGAGTCTAAACATTCCATCAAAGACTTTATGGTTTTACTTAAAGACTCTTATCTTGCACTAATTGCTCCGCTGATCATACTCTTTGGTGTCATTTCAGGACTTGCAACCATTACTGAGGTAGCTATACTTGCCACAGCCTATGTATTGATTATTGGAATATTTGTATACAGGACAATAAGAGTTAGGGATATTCTAGGTATTTTTAAAAGAACAATACTTTTTTCTTCCTCTATTATGGCTATATTTTCAATTGCAGGTATTTTCTCGTGGTTTATTGCTGTAGAGGGAATTGGTGAAAAGCTTAAGGCGTTTATACTTGCAACCAATATATCTCCACCTTTATTTTTATTGTTCGTCAACCTGTTGTTTTTGTTCTTGGGAATGATCATTGATGCAATTCCGGCTATGCTCATCTTTGTGCCGATTCTTATGCCCATTGCAATTGAGCTTGGAATTGATCCAATCCACTTGGGGGTTGTCATTGTTACAAATCTAATGATAGGTCTTTTGACACCGCCGGTTGGAGGGCTCTTATTTGTGGAAACTAAGATAGCAAATGTTCCCTTTAATGTGTTGACTAAAGAGTTAATTCCCTTTATTGTTGCGCTGGCTGTGGTTCTTATATTGATGACCTACATGCCGCCTATTGTAACCTTGATTCCTAACCTGGTTTTTTAAGGAGGCTAACTAGGATGAAAAAATTTATGGATGCTTTATCAAATATTTTGTTAACCGTGTCGGGAATTTTATTTTTCATAATCTTTGCAGTGCTCATTGTGAACATCATATGCAGAAGCTTTTTGAATTTCTCGCTTCTTTGGGCTACAGATTTTTGCACACTGTGCATATGCTGGATGCTTGCCTTTGGAATGTCGGTTGGCATATATAAGAAGGGACACTTAAGTGTTGAATTTATACGTGATAAATTTCCAAAAATGGTAGTATGGATTCTTAACATCGTTTTATCTATTTTGACCACAGCATTTTTTGTAATGCTTATTTTTACAGGGTGGAGCACGGCTTTGAACAAGATGAATATCGTATTTACCACGTTACGCTGGCCTATGGGGTATTCATTTATGGCGCTTCCTGTTTTTGCTTTTTTTTCAACAATATTTATGTTGTATAGAATGGGACTGATTTTAATGCATAAGGATTAATGAATGTTGCTATTAGTATAGGTTTGTGCCGGAGGGTGGTTGTGTGAAACTTTATGTCAATGCAAACAAAGTCAATGCAATAAAATATGAGGGGTACTACTATGTAAAACTACTGGATGCGGAGGATGGCTGTAGTGGTGGTTGTAAGACGGGGTTGCTGATGTATACGCAGGAGCAGTATAGTCAGGGCGGCATTCATGATGACCAAGAAGGTTTTTTCGTACTGGAGGGCACCGGGCGTGCACTTGTGGGTGATGAAGAATTTGAAATTGAGCCAGGCGTCTGTTTTATAGTGCCGCCGGGTACGTACCACTATATAAAAAAAGACAAAGAATCACATTTTGTCAAACTTTTCTTTTTTCATGCGGGAATATGATTAAACAAAAAATTTTATTTAAAGAGGAGGGCTATATTATGAGCAATGAAGTGCTAAAATACAAGAGCATTATAAACGATATTATGGATCAGATTATTGGAGAGGAGGAAGCCGTAAAAAAGGCTGCCGCCGTTGTTGGTGACTCTATTATGCGGGGCCAGGTTATTCATGTCATAGGCCCCGGTGGACACTCAAACATGGCTGTTGAGGAGACGTTTTCAAGAGCTGGAGGCCTTGCCTGTATCAACGCAATACTTGACCCAGGTACTAATTTGAGTCATGGTGGCTTCCGATCAATGAGGGTCGAGCGCACACATGGCTATGCCATACCGGTTCTTGATTCCTATGGAGTTGGAAAAACTCCTGGTGAGGTACTTATTATCATTAATGCTTACGGAATAAATTGTATGTCAATTGACTGTGCTCTTGAGGCTAGAAAGCGAGGTGTAACTTCTATCGCAATTACATCTACCTCTTTTGCTAATGAGCTGCCGAAGGATCACCCTTCAAGACATCCTTCAGGTGCCAATCTTTATGAATTGGTCGACATATTTATAAACAATCATCTTCCTTATGGTGATGCGATTATCTCCATTGATGGCTGTCAGCAGAATGTAGGGCCAACATCTACTTTCTGTAATTGCTTTGCAGTCAACTATCTTGTAATGGAGACAGCAAAGTATCTTGTCTCCAAGGGTTATACACCTCCCATCTTCAGAAGTGGGAATATGCCGGGAGGTGATGAGTTTAATCGGGTTCTCGTAGAAAAATATGCTGATAAGGCTATACTTTTGTTCTGATTTTCAAACAAAAGAGTAGTTGAGAATTATAGGATTATTTTTGGTAGTTCATTTTATATCGTATTTCGCAACAATATGTGTGAATATAATGTGCCTGTAGCAGAATAGGTATATGAGTAAAATTATGGAAGTATTAGGTAGATACACATTCAACATAATTTATTCAGCTATGTTGTGGCAAAATTAGTTTCTATGAATGCGCACCTCTAATGGGGATGTTGACTGTAACCGTAATAATGCGTTGCAAAGAGAGAATAGATAGGTGTTAGCTTTAAAACGCCACTGCTTTAACTTTTTCCTGCGTGACATAATCATCAAGTTTTGAACCTTTTAAAGCCGTTTATTATCTCGATGAATACATTGCCAATATTGATTACGAAGTGGTAGAAAACTACTATATAAAATCATTGATATTTTTATAAACAGCCATCTACCGATAGGTGATGTTACTATTTAGTTTGAAAATTTTGAAGAGAAAGTTACACCCACGTCGACTCTGGTTAACAGTTTTACGGTAAATCTTTTGGTCGTTGAAACCGCGAGAAAACTGTTGGATAAAAGCATTAAACCTCCTGTGTGACATGGTGCGAATATGCCAGATGAAGATAAATTAAATAAAAAGTATGTATGAAGAATTAAACATTTAAGATAGCTAAATGAATTATGAAGACATGCTTGCTGATATAGATATTCCTTAAAATGTTGGAGGTATAAATAATGAGCAAAATCACCACATTAAAATCAGATAATCTGTTAGTTAGTATATATGGTAATCGTAGAGAAATGGGGTATTGTGCTGCTGCAGATACTGCTTCTAAGATAAGAGAGTTTTTGGCCCATCAGGATGAGATAAATATGGTATTTGCAGCTGCTCCATCCCAGGATGAATTTTTGGAAGAACTTACGAAAATACAAGGCATAGAATGGCACAGGATAAATGCCTTCCATTTGGATGAATATATTGACCTACCTGAGGGAGCACATCAGAGGTTCGGCCACTTCTTATGCGAAAGTATTTTTTCCAAGGTAACCTTTAAATCTGTAAATTACTTAAACGGTAATGCAGAAGATATACAGACAGAATGTGAACGCTATGCGAAACTGATAAAAGATCACCCTATTGATATAGCATGTATAGGTATAGGTGAAAACGGCCACATTGCTTTCAACGATCCACATGTGGCGGATTTTAACGACAAGTTTATTGTAAAAAAAGTAGACCTTGATTTGAAGTGTAGGATGCAACAAGTCAACGATGGTTGTTTTACAAAGCTTGAAGATGTTCCAGAATATGCCCTAACAATGACTGTACCAGCCATATTTTCGGCAAAATTTATATTTTGTATTGTGCCGGGAAAAAACAAAGCCGTTGCGGTGAAGTCCGCCGTTGAAGGCCCGATATCGGAAGAGTGTCCCGCCTCAATTTTGAGATGTCATCCCAATGCCGTATTGTACCTGGATAAAGATTCAGCTTCTAATTTGGACAAATTTAAAAAGTTGATGTTACGAGGTGATGGTAGTGAAACTGCTAATTAAAAATGGAAATATTTTGACCCCCTTCCGACAAATTCCTGTGGGTGGGCTATTAATAGAAGATAGCCTGATATCAGAAGTATTTGAAACAAAGGAAGATGTACAAAGGGTGGAATCAAGACTTATATCCTCACAAGAAGATAGTAAAATCATCGATGCTTGCGGAAATTACATTGCTCCTGGATTTATAGATATCCACACCCACGGTGCTGGCGGGCATGACTTCATGGATGGGACTGTGGAAGCAATGCTCGAAGCTTCAAGAACACATATGAGACACGGGACAACTTCTTTGGTGCCAACTACTTTAACCAGCTCCTTAGATGACATTTATAAAACTCTGGACAATTTTAAAAAAGCAAAAGAGAATAAAGACGGTCCTGAGCTTATAGGTCTTCATCTAGAAGGTCCCTATATTTCAATGGAACAGCGAGGTGCTCAGGATCCAAGATTTATAAAAGATCCAGAAAAAGAAGAATACATGAAAATCATCGATTATTCGAGTGACATTGTCCGTTGGACTGTGGCACCTGAACTAGAAGGGGCTCTTGAAATGGGACGGGAGCTTAAAAGTCGCGGAGTGCTCCCATCAATAGGGCATAGCAACGCAATTTACGAAGATGTTCAAAAAGCATTTGAAAATGGTTTTACGCATGTGACCCATCTATATTCCGGTATGTCAATGGTTCGAAGAATTAACGCCTACCGGTATACCGGAGTGGTGGAAAGTGCTTTTTTGATAGACGAGATGACCGTTGAGATCATAGCTGATGGCAAACATCTCCCACAAAGCCTACTCAAACTTATATATAAAATAAAAGGTCCTGACAGGATATGCTTGGTTACTGATTCTATGCGGGCTGCAGGAATGCCTGATGGAGAGTATATTCTGGGAAGTTTAAGAAGTGGTCAAAAAGCTATAGTAGAAGAAGGGGTTGCTAAGTTACCAGACCGTAGTGCTTTTGCAGGCAGTGTTGCAACTGCTGACAGACTTGTAAGAACAATGGTAGAAGCTGCTGGTATCTCCTTAATCGACGCTGTAAGAATGATGACTGATACGCCAGCACGGATAATTGGAGTGGCCAATCGTAAGGGTGCTCTTGTTACAGGAAAGGATGCGGATATTGTAATATTTGACGAAGAGTTAAATATAAAAACCGTTATAACGAGGGGAATTGTGGGATTTAATTTAATCCAGGATAATACCATTGAACTTCATAAAAGAATATGAATCCATAGTTTGCAAGCAACTGGACGATTTTACCGGACCATTCTAACATTAAAGGAATTATATGATTGCTTTAGAGTTGGGTTTTGTGAAAGATGTTAGTCTGGCAAATCTCAGGATTGTAAAAACCGTGTAATAAATTTTTAACTTTTAATCCTTAAGCTTGCTATGACATTGGACAGAAATAATGAGTATGGAAGATTAAGTTGTAGCGGATTTAAATATATCCGATACTTGTTTTCTGGGCGGAACTTTGATTCCGCCTCAATCTATATAAAGGAGTGAGCATATGGAGACTCAAGAACTAAAGGACATCTGCAAGACTATAAGGAAGGATATACTCACAATGATATACGAGGCAGGGTCGGGACATCCCGGAGGCTCACTATCTGCCGTAGAGCTTATGACCGTGTTATACTTTGGCGGCTTTTTAAGACATGATCCACAAAATCCAAAATGGGAGGATAGGGATATCTTCATACTTTCAAAGGGACATGCCTGTCCTGTGGTATATGCGGTGCTGGCGGAGAGAGGATTTTACCCCAAAGAATATTTAAGTACCTTAAGGAGATTTCAAAGCCCCCTCCAGGGTCATCCCAACATGCATAAGCTGCCTGGCCTTGAGTCATCCAGCGGGTCGCTGGGGCAGGGCCTGTCAATATCCAACGGCCTGGCCATGGCCTACAAAATGGATGGCAAACCAAACCACGTATACTGCCTATTGGGTGATGGCGAACTGGACGAAGGCAGTGTATGGGAGGCTGCCATGACAGCAGCCCAGCATATGCTTGACAACCTTACTGCTATAGTGGACTACAATAGGGTGCAGTTGGATGGACCCATAGATGAGATAAAAGAATTGTCTCCCATGAAAGAAAAATGGCTCTCTTTCGGATGGAATGCAATAGAAATAGATGGCCATAACATAGATCAGATTAAAGGGGCTTATGAAAAAGCAGGCACCACCAAGGGTAAACCAAGCGTGATAATAGCCCATACGGTAAAGGGCAAAGGTGTATCATTCATGGAGAATAAAGCGGACTGGCACGGCAAAGCCCCCAACGATGAAGAATATATGGCGGCAATAAAAGAGATAGAAGAAGGTGAAATATGATGGTGCAAATGAAACCAACAAGGGATGGATATGGGGAAGGACTGTTATACTTAGTAGAAAACAATCCCAACGTAATAGTAATGGATGCCGATGTAGCTAAATCTACAAGGACAGAATGGATAAAACAGAAGCACCCTGACAGGTTTATAGATATGGGGATATCCGAACAGGACATGGTGGCCACAGCAGCAGGCCTGGCCCTGGGCGGCAAGATACCCTTTGTATCCACATATGGGGTATTCTTAGCTGGCAGGGCATGGGACCAGATAAGGACATCGGTATGCTATATGGACCTGAATGTGAAATTTGGCGGTGCTCATGGAGGATTATCGGTAGGACCTGATGGGGCTACACACCAGGCATTGGAAGAATTTGCCCTCATGAGGGTACTTCCCAATATGGCCCTTGTAGTACCAGCTGATGCTGTGGAGACAAAGAAGGCCACCATAGCAGCAGCATCTATCCCCGGCCCTGTATATATCCGCTTTGGCAGAGAACCTGTCCCTGTGATAACTAATGAGGACAGCCCATTTGAGATAGGCAAAGCAAACCTCATAAATGACGGAAAAGACGTTACCATAATAGCCAACGGGCAGATGGTCTATCAATCCATGCTGGCAGCGGAAGAGCTTAATAAACAAGGCGTTTCTGCCAAGGTGATAAACCTTCATACGTTAAAGCCCATAGATGAAGAAATCATAATGAAAGCTGCTAAGGAGACGGGCTGCATAGTCACAGCAGAAGAGCATCAGATTTATGGCGGCCTTGGGAGTACTGTTGCTGAAGTGGTTGTCAAAAACTATCCTGTACCAATGGAGTTTGTAGGTGTTAAGGATACATTTGGCGAATCAGGTCAGCCGGAGGAGCTGATGGAGGCCTACGGACTTACCTGGAAAGACATAGTAGATGCCGCATTCAAGGCTATGAGCAGGAAATAATTAAAAGAACTGTTAGTGTATAATTTTTGTAGGCAAAAAAAGATAGTAAAAATACAAAAAAAGGAAGGTACCACAATAAGTACCTTCCATATACATAAATCATCCTGTATAATATTCATGCTAACACCAATAACATGAAAGGATGATATTATGCACACATTAAGTTTAAACGATAATGAACTTGATTTCAAGACACGGATGATTATGTAAATAGAACCTATATTGCAATATTAAATGCAACACCCCTAGTGAGAATCATGACGATTTTAAA
>JASEJQ010000054.1 GCA_030016635.1 Thermoanaerobacteraceae bacterium
CTTTGAAAGACTTTCTAAGACGTGTTAGGTAGTCCGGCTTACCGTCATCGAAACGGGACAGTGGACCAAGGTTTTTGACAACACGTTTTCTACTCTTAAAAACACCATTTTCTTTAATCGAATAGCTTTCCATAACCTGGAGATAATCAATACCATGGTTTTTAACACATGCAATATGCATGGTCATTCCCTCCCATTATTCAACGTATACAACATTAATATTATACCATACTCTGGCAAAAAACACAAGAAAAAAGTGCTGAAATCTCAATGTTTCCAGCACTTTATTTTTATATTTATTTGGTTTTATCTGTTAAACTCGGGATGTATCCCCATCTTACTTCGTCAAGTACAAAAAACCATATTATCATCGGAGATAAAATAAGCCTGAATATAGAAAGCAGATTTGGTATGTTCATAGTCTAATCCCCCTATACATAACAAATCTATTATATCATAGTTATTAAAAAACTTAATGAAATTTTAACTTTTTATCTTTGCAATTAGTGTTATAATAAAAATAAGTACGGTAGGGGTGGTGAATCTTTTGGATGATATAGGTAAAATCCTGAAAGAAACAAGAGAGAGTAAAAACCTTACACTGGATGAAATATCAAAAGAAACCCATATACTGACACGTTATTTAAGTGCTGTTGAAGAGGGTAACTACAGCATAGTACCGGACAGGATATATGTGATAGGTATAATAAGAAAATATGCTGACTTTTTAGGATTGGACGGCAGTCAACTGGTAAAGTCATTTGTTGATTCAGTCAACAGGACTGCAAAAATTACCGTTCAAAAGACAGATAAGGTATCAAGGCACTCTGATGGTATAAACTTAAGACCATTGATTACTATACTAACTTCTGTCGTCCTTATAGCTGCATTTGTAGCAATCCTTTATATAAATCCATACAAGAATTTCAATATACCCCAGCCTCTGGCCCCAGCTCCGCAAGAGGAACAAATGTCACCTGTTAATCCACCGCCCGAAATCCCGAAGGTAGAAGAGCCTCAGGTTGCCGATAAGCTGGTAATGACTATAAAATTTACTGGAGAGTGCTGAATAAGGGCTCTTGACGAGTCAGGAAAAGTCTTAGCGGAAAATAAATATACTAAGGGTGAAGAGGTAACATTGGAAGCAAAGGAAATCACCTTGCGGTTGGGTTATCCAGGTAATGCCATAGTAATCTTGAATGGTCAGGAACTGCCGCCTCTTGGAAAGGCAGGCACACCAATAACAAAAAAATTCACTCTTAAAGATATAAACAGTCAGGAACAAACTCCCTGACTGTTTTTTACATTGCATATTTTGTGTATTTGTCAGCCACTTTGCTGGCCCCGCATGAATCAGGTTTTACCTTCGCCATATAGCCAGAACCATTGACCAAATTTACCACTTCTTTTATTATTTCTTTAGTTTTCCCATTATTCCCCACATCCATGTGTATCTCCACATCGAGATTATCTATGCCGTTGACATTCAGCTTTTCCGTAAGTATATTTGCCATTTCCAGGCTGTAGCTTGTCTCCATAAAAATTCTTTGCTTTAATGATGGTATCCTCTTATTGAAGAATCTCCTGTAGTAGAACCTTCCACCCTTTCCATTACGATAAATAATGATTGCAGTAACAAAACATACCATCCGCCCAAGTTGAGAATCAGTACCTATCATAAGAGTATATTTGCTTTTGGTGTCCTGTGCCATAAACTCGATAATATCTCTGCTCATCACGTCAAGGTCTACTTTACCTCTGGTCGGATTGATAAAGTTCAATGGCTTCATCTCCCTTTCTAATCTTATATTATATCATAAGTTTTAAATTTGTATTAAAAAAATATTAAGTTTATGTTAAATCCACATCAAGCAGCTGCATATCACCAAAATCTCTCCTTTGAATATAATAAACTGAAAGATTTCCTTTAGGAGGTGTAAGTATGCGTACTTTGCGGCTTATCTTAATATGCTTGCTGGCATTTCTTATTGTTTTGTCTTCCGTCGGGTGCTCTACACAGCCGAAACTCATAAAGTTGAATTACATAGAAACGGTGCGTTCCATATTCTATGCGCCGGTCTATGTAGCTATAAACAAAGGATTTTTTAAAGAGGAAGGACTGGATATTAACCTTACAACAGCACAAGGCTCTGATAAAGCCATGACAGCTATACTCTCCGGCACTGCAGATTTCGGCCTCCAGGGACCTGAAACTACAGTGTATGTTTATAGTCAGGGCAGGGAAGATTACGCAATAAACTTTGCTCAGGTCACCAAGAGGGATGGTTCCTTCCTTGTTGGCAGGGAAGCTGAGCCGGACTTTAAATGGGAAAATTTAAAAGGCAAGACTATTATAGGCGGGCGTCCCGGTGGAATGCCGGAAATGGTATTAGAATGGGTATTAAAGGATCATGATCTAATCCCCGGCAAAGATGTCAACGTGATAACCAACCTTCAATTTACTGCCACTGCCGGTGCTTTTCAGAGCCAGCCTAATGTGGACTATGTTGCCCTTTTTGAACCTACAGCCAGTATAATGGAGAAGATTGGCGAGGGTAAAATAGTAGCATCCTTAGGTGTAGCGGGTGGAGAGGTACCATATACCGCTTTTGCAGCAAAAAAGAGCTATATTGAAAAGAATCCCGATATTATTCAAAAAGTTACAAACGCTCTTTATAAAGGGCAGCTATGGGTTAGGGACCACTCTTCAAGAGAGATTGCTGAGGCTATTGCTTCGTTTTTCCCGGATGCGGATTTAGACCTTATAGAGACTGTTGTCACCCGTTATAAGGAGCAGGATACGTGGCCATATACTCCTATCGTAAGCAAAGAGGGATTGGACCATCTCCAGGATTTCATAATCACATCAGGGGAACTTAAGGGTGGCAAGATAGACTCCAGCAAGATTATTGATAATACGTTTGCTAATAAGGCTGTTGAGACAGTAAAGTAATTACCTTTAGGGGAGTCCCCTAAAGGTAATTATCTTAGAAAGGGGCAGATATATGGACGATTTTATTATCAGCATGAAAAATGTGTCCATGAATTACCACACGGTAGATGGAGAGACAAAAGCTATAGACGGGGTTACTTTTGATGTGAATCAAGGAGAGCTTTTGGGCATAGTTGGGCCCAGCGGGTGCGGCAAGTCTACTATCCTCTCACTGATAGCAGGACTTTTAAAGCCGTCTTCAGGTGAAATATTTCTTGACGGCAAGGTAAGCTATATGCTGCAAAAAGATTATCTTCTGGCATGGCGTACAATACTGCAAAATGCGCTTCTGGGTCTGGAAATTCAAAAAAAGCTAACGGCTGAAAATAAAAAAAATGTAATTAATATGTTAATGAAATATGGTCTGGGAGATTTTTTGAACCATTATCCAAACCAGCTGTCAGGAGGAATGAGGCAGAGGGTAGCTCTTATAAGGACGCTGGCTGTGGGACCTGACATTTTATTGCTTGATGAGCCGTTTTCAGCTCTGGATTATCAGACAAGGCTTGCTATAGCCGATGAGGTGTGGAAAATTATAAAGCAGGAAGAAAAGACAGCTCTTTTTGTCACCCATGATATATCTGAGGCTATTTCCATGTCCGACAGGATATTGGTTCTGTCAAAAAGGCCAGGCCGTGTAATAAAAATTCATAAAATAATTACCTCCGGGGAACAGGGGCCGTTAAACCGGAGAAAAGCACCTGAGTTTAGAGATTACTTCAATGAGATATGGAAGGAGTTGGATGTACATGTATGAGGCCGAATTATCTAAGAACATATCAAAAGAACATGAGGAATATTTAAAAAAGGTCCGGCAGATTAATATATCCATAAGGATATCTCAGATAATAATTCTAATAGCATTTTTTGGGCTGTGGGAGATAGCCGGAGACCTGAAATGGATAGATCCATTTATACTGAGCCAGCCATCCCGTATGTGGAGTACCTTTATACAGCTTTTCAGGACAGGAAATCTCATATACCATATCTATGTGACAATGTATGAGACCATTATAGGATTTCTGCTGGGCACTGTTTTGGGTACAGTAATTGCTGTTATACTGTGGTGGTCTGATTATATATGCCGGGTACTGGACCCATATCTTGTGGTATTAAACAGCCTTCCTAAAACAGCCCTTGGTCCGATATTCATTGTATGGATGGGCAATGGCCAGGCCGCAATAATAACCATGGCCCTGGCAATATCGCTCATCGTGACCATCATCAGCGTTCTCAACGGCTTTAAGGAAGTAGATGATGATGAGATAAAACTATTAAAGACATTTGGAGCAAGCCGCTATCAAATACTGCAGAAGGTAGTATTTCCGTCCAGCATACCTACCATGGTCTCTGCGTTAAAGATAAATATAGGACTTTCCTGGGTAGGTGTAATCACAGGGGAATTCCTTGTATCTAAAGCCGGGCTTGGCTTTTTGATAGTCTACGGAGGCCAGATATTCAAACTGGACATGGTAATGACCAGCGTGCTAATCCTCTCTATACTGGCAGCCTTGATGTATATAGGTGTTTCCTATCTCGAAAAATATTTTTTGCGCTGGAAACTTTCTTGACATATTTCAAATATAAAATAAAATAGAATTAATAGACTTCCGTGGGGTGATGTACTAATGAAAAAAAATTTTTTTGCAGACCTTATGCTGATTTTGGTTACCATGATATGGGGAATTACATTTATCATCATTAAAGACGCCGTAAGCGTCATTACGGCGCCTTCTTTTTTAATGTTCCGTTTTTCTGTGGCCTCACTGGTTTTCATCTTATTTTTCGGCAGGACTATACTGCATACCAGCAAAAATACTATCTACCTGGCATTCATTGTATCAATATTTACATACTTAGGTTACATACTTCAAACTATTGGACTGCAGTATACCACTGCTTCAAAATCCGGGTTTATTACCGGCTTCAATGTGGTATTGACACCGGTATTTGAGGCCATAATAATGAAGAGCAGGCCCCAGACCTCATCCGTCATTGGAATTATTCCTGCCATGGCTGGTTTATTTCTTCTCACCACCGGCATCAGCCTTTCTTTTAACTTTGGAGACTTCCTTACACTGCTCTGTGCCATCAGTTTAGCTGTTCAGGTGGTGTTAATATCTAAATACGGTGCAAGGGTCAACACCTTTCAGTTTGCAATTTATCAGGTGCTTTTTGTCACCCTGTTTGCCATTATTACAGCCTTCATAATGGATGAACCGGCAATACCTGCTTCTCCTAAAATTATAGCCGAACTGATATTAACCGGTGTAGTAGCTACAGCTCTTACATTTATCCTGCAAAACAGATATCAGGCTATGACCTCGCCAACCCATGCTGCTGTTATATATATAGGCGAGCCGGCCTTCTCAGCATTCTTTGCCTGGCTCATATTAAACGAAAATATAGGTTTGAGGGGTTTAATGGGCGGTGTCCTGATAATACTGGGTATGCTCATATCAGAGATTCCATCATTTAGACCCGTCAAAGAGAATGGTAGTATACAGAGCCCTGGGGAGTAACATACTCAATCTTTTTTGAGGCTGCATAAACAGGTGTGTATTTATCCCTCACCTTTTTATAACATAATTTTATTTCAGCAGCCTCTATATAATTCTCAAGTATTTTTTCTGTATTTATATTCAAAGGTTTATCAAAATCTGCATTGTCCCACCTGTATTTTAAAGATTTAATATATCCATCCTTTGAGATAACAACATAAAGTCCATTATCCTCCACCCTTATACCGTTTTCTATTCTTATAAAATCTATTTGATAATCTTTTTCTGTCTCATATATACTCATCAATGCTCTGTTTCCTTCTGGCACTATTTTCTTGAATATCCTGTCAGCTATGGATATGGCTTCTTTCTGGTCTATTATCCCGCTATACTCGTCAGAATGCATTGATGAGAACATAATGGATACAGGTTTTTCTTCATAAATTGCTACGTTTAAATAGCTGAATTTCTTATTGCCTGATATATAGGTAATGTTTTTTGAACCGTTAAATTCTTGATAGTTTTTTTCTGAATAATTGTATCCGTTCTGACCTAACAGCTCCCCTAATTCTTTTAAAGCCCCTTCTTTATCTCTCCACTCCATAGTGGAATTACCTTCCACTTCAAAATCAGCATTCTCTTGCTTTATTAATTCCATAGTTGCCGCATTTACAGCAAAATCAACAGGTTTTAAGACATATTTATATATATCTCCATCTTTAATGTAATACGGTATCAGAATGTCACCGGTTATGTTTTCAATGGCATCTTGTATGCTTACTGTAGTTTCAGCTTTCTCAAATTCCCCTTCACCAAGGTTATCATAGAGGTATATCAGGTTGCCATCCTTGTCAAATGTAATATATACCCCCTCGTTATAGACAGGTATGCCGTTATATATACGTTGAAGATAGTATGTATATTCATCATCATAAACATTTTTGTTTTTGAATATCAGGTTTGGGGCATCTGCCAGCGCTGTACCATGTGCTAAAATAAGAATTATAAGCATTACAATGAAACTTTTTATTTTCATAATAAATCCCTCCTATATATATTATTTACAATTTTTTCCTAATAATACAATATGAATGTAAATTTTTTTGAGGGATTAAATGCATAGGTCTTACTTCATGTTCCATGTGATTCTACATTAGTTCTTACAGTGAAAAGATTTGTAATAAAAAAGACCGGGTTACATATTAAAAACCCGGTCCAAAACCTTATTTTTACCCAATCCGTTCAATGATGAAAATGGAATAATATTATCTATATCTGTATTCAGTGTCTCTGCTATTCGTCTTAAACTTATGTTAAACTCCGTCCTGTTCAGTTTATCTGCCTTAGTGGCCACAACCCATAGTGTAAATCCCATAGAAAGAATCCACTCATACATCATAACATCATCTCTGGTGGGGTGATGCCTGATATCTAAAAGAAGCAGCACTCCTTTAAGGTTATCTGCAGACTGGAGATAATCATTTATGGCATTAGCCCACTTATCCCTTTCTGCCTTTGATACTTTAGCATAACCGTAACCCGGCAGGTCAACCAGATACATGCTGTTGTTAATCTTATAAAAGTTTATTGTTCTGGTTTTTCCTGGTGTAGAGCTTATCTTTGCTATTTTTCTGCCGGCAATAGTATTAACAAATGATGACTTACCAACATTGGACCTGCCTGCCAGGGCTATCTGAGGCAATTTATCTTCTGGCATGTCCTCCATACTGGTGATTGTTCTTACCAACTGGATATCCTTTATTTTCATTTCTTATTCACCATAGCCAGTTTAATAACCTCATCTATGGTCTTTACAAAATTAAATGTTATATCCTTTCTTACACTGGCAGGTATGTCGTCCAAATCTTTTTTGTTTTCAAACGGCAGAATTACTCTTTTTATCCCTGCCCGGTGGGCTGCCAGTACTTTTTCTTTGACACCGCCTATAGGAAGCACCCTGCCTGTCAGGGTTATTTCACCGGTCATGGCTATGTCCTTGCTTACTGGCTTTTTTGTCAGCGCAGATATCATAGCTGTGGTCATGCTTATTCCTGCAGAAGGTCCATCCTTGGGCACTGCTCCCTCCGGCACATGGATATGGATATCAATATCCCTATAAAAATCATTGGATAGTCCCAGTTCCTCACTCCTGGAACGGATATAGCTCAAACCCGCCTGAGCCGACTCCTTCATGACATCGCCAAGCTGGCCGGTGAGGATCAGGCTGCCCTTGCCCGGCATTATGGTAGCCTCTATAGAAAGTGTATCTCCACCTGCTGTAGTATAGGCCAGGCCCCTTACCACACCTACCCTATCCATCTCATCCATCTTTTCATACTTAAATCGCGGCACACCAAGGTACGTCTCTATGTTTTGAGCTGTCACACGAATATTTTCGGGTGATTCCTCCACAACTTTCCTTGCCACTTTTCTCAGTACTGATGCTATAGTCCTCTCCAGACTTCTCACACCCGCTTCCCTTGTGTATTCATTGATTATTCTACGTATTGCGCCCTCTGTAAAGTTTAGCTGGTCCTTTCTTAGCCCATTTGCCTCCATCTGTTTGGGAAGAAGGTATCTTAAAGCTATCTGGACCTTCTCTTCCTCTGTGTATCCAGGAAGGGATATTACCTCCATCCTATCTAAGAGAGGGGAAGGAATAGTCTCAATAGTATTAGCAGTTGTTATAAAGAGGACATTGGAGAGGTCAAAAGGTAATTCAAGATAATGGTCTCTGAAGTTAGTATTCTGCTCCGGGTCCAGTACTTCCAGCAGCGCTGAAGCAGGGTCTCCTCTGAAATCAGATCCCAGTTTATCTATCTCATCAAGCAGAAAGACAGGGTTATTGGATCCTGCCAGCTTAAGACCATTTATTATTCTGCCCGGCAGAGCGCCTACATGTGTCCTCCTGTGACCCCTTATCTCAGCCTCATCCCTTATACCACCAAGGGACATCCTAACAAATTTACGGTTCATAGCCTTTGCTATAGACATGCCCAGCGAGGTTTTGCCAACCCCGGGAGGCCCTACAAAACAAAGGATAGGACCTTTCATATGATTAGCAAGTTTCCTGACAGCAAGAAATTCCAGTATCCTGTCCTTGACTTTGCTGAGACCATAATGGTCTTTATCCAGTATTTTCTTTGCCTCCTGTATATCCAGCCTGTCTTCAGTACTCACCGACCATGGTAAATCCAGTATCCAGTCAAGATAGGTCCGTATAACAGGTGCCTCAGGAGAACCATAGGGCATTTTCTCCAATCGGTTAAGTTCTTTAAATGCCTTTTCCTTTACCTCATCATGCAGATTGAGGGATTCCAGCTTTTCCCTATATTCATCTATCTCATTCCTGTCCTCAGCCTCTTCACCCAGTTCCTGCTTTATAGCCCTAAGCTGCTCCCTAAGGTAGTAGTCCCTCTGTACCTTGTCGATAGAATTTTTCACCTCATCGTCAATCTTTTTCTCCATTTCCAGGATGTCCAGCTCTCTGGATAGAATCCTCAATATATTTTCAAGCCTTTCTTTGACATCGAGGATCTCTAAGAGGTTTTGTTTATCTTCTATCTTTATACTCAGGTTTGACGCAACTGTATCGCTGAACTTATATGGGTCATCAATAGAATATAGGTTAAAGACGGTATACGGTGTCATTTGATTGAGGTATTCCTGATAACTTTCAAAGTTCTTTAATATGCTCCTCATCAATGCCTCTATCTCTTTATCCTTTTCCCTCTGGACTTCGGTTATTCCCTCTATTTCCCCTTCAATAAACGGATCATAACCTGTAATAGAAACAATATGTCCCCTTTTCACACCTTCTGCCATAACCCTTACAATATCTCCCGGCAGTTTTAAGACCTGTTTAATCTTTGCTATTGTACCTACTGTATATAGGTCTTCCGCTCCCGGCTCATCCAGGTCGGGGTCTTTCTGAGCACACAAAAAGACCTCTTGATTATTTGCCATTGCCTCATCAAGAGCCATAACTGATTTTTTCCTGCCCACATCAAAATTTATCACTATATGTGGAAAGACAACAACACCGCGCAAAGGAATTATAGGTAATTTATATCTCATACTATCACCACTCTATCTTTTAATTCTCCTTTTTATAATGTCCAGTATAACATTCAGTTCATCTATTTTAAGTACAAAAGCCATAACTGCAAAAACTATGACCCCTATTATAATAGAACCGCCTGTATGAATCAACTGGTTTAATTTTGATTCTATCCCAAATATTGAACTCAAATAGATATAAGAATAATATGCCGATATTCCCATAACTATCGAGGCTAAGGTGGATTTCCCAAAGGTCATTAATATTTTGCCCGTATCTATTCCATCTAAACGTTTATTTAATATATACAACAGCAGAACCATGTTTAATATGCCGGATAGCGAAAACGAAAACGCTATGCCTCCCAGTGCAAGATTTGAATAATTTACGAATATCAGATTTAAAATGACATTGAGGGCTACAGCCAGAGCACCTACTATTACCGGAGTGCGTGTATCTTTAATTGAGTAATACCCTCTGGTTATAACCTGAATGGCTGAATGTGCAAACAGCCCTAAAGAATAAAAGACCAGTGCATAGGCCGTCGCAGTAACATCAGACTCTGTAAAATTTCCGCTCTTAAATAGGAGTCTTACAATAGGCTCACTGAGGACAATAAGGCCGACCCCGGATGGTATGGTTATAAAGAGTACACTCCTTAATCCCAGTGAAAATGTGGCCTTAAAGCTTTTATAATCTGCTATGGATGCCTGCCTGGTCATGGATGGGAAAAAGGCAGTGGATATGGCCATGGCAAATATGCCCAGCGGTAGCTGGAATAATCTGTTGGCATATCTCAGAGCTGTTATACTGCCTTCGGCAAGACCTGAGGCTATATTTTGATTTACGACAAGATTTATCTGTGATATGGATAATCCTATCAATGCAGGTATCACAAGGGCGATTATTTGTTTAAATCCCTCATTGTGTATATCTAAATTGAACTTGAAATAACCCCCAGCATGTCTGGCAGTTGAAAAAAACTGAGTCAATACATTTCCAACAGCACCCACTAATACTCCGGCGGCCAGGCCATATACCCCAAACCTTTTACCCAGCACTATTGCCCCCATAATAATACCTACGTTATACACAATCGGTCCAAATGCCGATGCAGTAAACTCCTGATAGGAATTTAGTATCCCTGACTCCAGACCGGCTATAGCCGTCATCATGACTGCTGAAAACATTATTCGAGTAAGTCTTACCGTTAATGCCATCGTCTCGCCTGTAAATTTATATGCAACCAGAGGTACCAGGTATGGAGCAAATATAATACCAAGTATAGTAACTATAACCAGAAGGCAGAGTACTACACTAATAAATATACTTGCAACTTCCCATCCTTCTTTTTCTTTGTCTTTAGCTAAATATGACGTAAATACAGGTATAAATCCAGAACTCAATGCCCCACCTATTAGCAGATAATACATAAGGTCTGGTATGGTAAATGCAGCATAAAAGGCATCGGTTACATAACTTGTCCCAAATATGTTTGCAATTGCAGCCTCCCTTATAAAACCAAGAACCCTGCTGATGGTTATGGTTATCATAAGGAGTGCGGCAGCCCTTGTAGCGGTCCTATGTGGTTCGGTACTCATTTTTATCCCCTTTCTTAAATTTCCTCTGGTATTATATCACAGGCTCAAAAAAATAACCATGGTCAAATAAACCATGGCTGGTTTTTACCGTATTTAAAACAAGGAGCTATCAAGAAACCGATTCCGTCTTTCGCTTTGTCCTTTTGCTTCCCTTTTGTTCAGCCAGCACAAGTGTCGGAGCCACACCATCTGTGATGGTTTCTTTTGTGATGATGCACTTTTCTATGTCATCGCGTGACGGTATCTCATACATTATACCCATCATCAATTCTTCCATAATTGACCTTAATCCCCTGGCTCCAGTACCTCTTGCCAGAGCTTTATCAGCAATGGCCTCTATAGCATCTTTTTCAAACTCAAGCTTTACATTATCCATCTCAAACAATTTTTGATACTGCTTGATAACAGCATTTTTGGGTTCTGTCAGTATTTTTATCATTGCATCTCTGTCAAGGGCATCCAGTGTTACTACTATGGGTACCCTGCCAATGAACTCAGGTATCATACCATACTTCAACAGGTCTTGTGGCATTATCTGCTTTAATATATCTCCTATTTTTCTATCATTTTTGCTGTTTACTACAGCCTCAAATCCTATAGAATTGCTGCCAATCCTGTGCTCTATTACCTTCTCTATACCGTCAAAAGCACCACCGCATATAAACAGGATATTTGTTGTATCTATTTGTATAAATTCCTGATGAGGATGCTTACGCCCACCCTGTGGAGGCACATTGGCTACTGTGCCTTCAAGTATCTTCAATAGAGCCTGCTGAACTCCTTCACCGGATACATCCCTCGTTATAGATGGATTTTCAGATTTTCTGGCTATCTTATCTATTTCATCTATATATACGATACCCTTCTCAGCTCTTTCTACATCGTAGTCTGCATTTTGTATCAGCCTTAAAAGGATATTTTCTACATCCTCACCAACATAACCTGCCTCAGTAAGGGTAGTGGCATCTGCTATTGCAAATGGCACATTGAGCATCTTCGCCAGTGTTTGAGCCAGAAGTGTTTTACCTGAACCCGTAGGTCCAAGAAGCAGGATATTGCTCTTTTGAAGCTCCACATCATTGCTCTTTGCTTTATGGTTTATCCTCTTATAATGATTGTATACAGCTACGGATAAAGCTATTTTAGCATTTTCCTGACCTATCACATAATCATCAAGGTATGCCCTTATTTCTTTCGGTTTTGGAAGCTCACTGAGCTCAACATCGGCATCCTCTTCAAACTCTTCTTCTATTATCTCCTGGCAGAGCTCTATACACTCATCACAGATATAGACACCGGGCCCTGCAACAAGCCTTTTGACCTGGTCCTGTGTCTTCCCGCAGAATGAGCACTTCAGCTGCTTCTGATTCTCATATTTTGCCATTATTTCACCTCACTTACGCTTGGTAATAATCTCATCTATTATACCATATTCCTTTGCCTCTTCTGCTGTCATAAAATGATCCCTTTCAGTATCCATCTCAACCTTTTCCAGCGGCTGACCGGTCCTCTCTGATAATATCTTATTCATCTTCTGCTTGATGCGTATAATATGTTCGGCATGAATTTTTATATCTGTGGCCTGGCCCTGTGCCCCTCCCAGTGGCTGATGTATTAATATCTCACTGTTTGGCAGCGCAAATCTCTTGCCCTTTTCTCCTGCTGCAAGCAAAAATGCAGCCATTGAAGCAGCCATGCCTATTGCTATGGTATTCACTGGCGATTTGATATACTGCATGGTATCATATACAGCCATGCCTGCTGTTATAGATCCTCCAGGACTGTTTATATAGAGATAGATGTCTTTATCAGGGTCCTCAGACTCCAAGAAGAGCAGCTGAGCAACCGCAAGGCTGGCTGTTACGTCATTTATCTCTTCGCCCAAGAATACTATCCGCTCCCGCAATAATCTTGAAAATATATCGTATGACCTTTCACCACGGTTTGTCTGTTCTATTACTATAGGAACCAAACTCATTTCTCTTCAACCCCTTCCAAAATTTTTTCAACCGGTTTCGCCCTGTCCACAAGCATATCAATAGTCTTTCTAATTACAAGATTATCCTTGATATACTCCCTGTAATCCTCTGTTATGGACTGCTTGAATTTCTCCGTGTCTTGATAACCTTTTGAAACATTCTCTATCTCAGCATCAATTTCCTCATTGGTTACGGTTATATTCTCAACTTCAGCAATCTTTTCCAGTACCAGAGACGTCTTTACATTGTTGTAAGCATCCTGCCGCATATTGTTTCTGAATTCTTCTTTTGAAGCACCTGTAATTTCAAAGTATTTATCCAGCGTCAACCCCTGATATCTCAGGTTCATATCCACATTTCTTTCCATGGAGTCCAGCTCGCGCTCAATCATTACATCCGGTATGTCAACAGTTGCGTTATCTACTACCTTCTGTATTACCCTATCTGTAAACTCATTTTTAGCACGGTTTTCGTTTTCTTCTTGAAGCCTTTTCCTTATATCCGCTTTTAGCTCTTCCAAGGTATCAAATTCACTGACATCCTTGGCAAACTCATCATCCAGCTCAGGAAGCTCTTTATATTTTATTTCTTTTATGGTCACTTTAAACTGAGCCTCTTTACCTGCCAAATCTTCTGTCCCATAGTTATCAGGGAAGCGTACATTTATATCCACAGTTTCTTTCTGTTTTTTGCCTATAAGCTGTTCCTCAAAGCCCTCGATGAATGTATGTGAGCCAATGACAAGGCTGTAATTCTCAGCTTTGCCTCCCTCAAAAGGCTCATTATTTATAAATCCTTCAAAATCAATTATTACATTGTCACCCTCCTGGATAGGTCTATCATCTGCCGAGACCAGGCGGGCATTTCTCTCCCTCATCTTATTGAGTTCGCTTTCAACATCCTCATCTGTTACATTATACTCTATTTTTTCTACTTCTATACCCTTATATTCTCCGAGATTAACCTCTGGTTTTACAGCCACTTCGGCCTTCAGTATCAAATCCATGTCTTCGCCAATCTGCACTATGTCAATTGTTGGCTGATCTATAGGCTCTATGTTTGTCTCTTTTACAGCTTCCTCATATTTTTCTGGAAATATGGCATCAATGGCATCCTCATAGAAAATACCCTCACCATAATACCTTTGTATAATCTTTAAGGGTGCCTTGCCTTTCCTGAAGCCAGGAATATTAAACCTGTATGCATTCTTTTTATAGGCTTTGGTAACAGCATCCTTAAATTCGCCGGATGGAATATTAAACTCAATTGTTGCTATGTTCTTCTCTACTTTTTTTAATTCAAAACCCATTCTTATCCTCCTTACAAAATATGCAGCAGTTCTGCTACAATTATTATACCTCAAAATTGTTATGTACCAAAATTAAAATTAATAATTTTTATAAATACAACAAAAAGTGATGCATCTGCATCACCCTGTATCCCATATTTGGTGCGGAAGGGGGGATTTGAACCCCCACGAGAGTAATTCCCACTAGACCCTGAATCTAGCGCGTCTGCCAGTTCCGCCACTTCCGCATGTCTTTGGTGCGCCATCAGGGACTCGAACCCTGGACACCCTGATTAAGAGTCAGGTGCTCTGCCAGCTGAGCTAATGGCGCATAACTATGGCTGGGATGGCAGGATTCGAACCTGCGAGTGCCAGATCCAAATTCTGGAGCCTTACCACTTGGCGACATCCCATTATTTTCATTAATGGAGCGGGTGAAGGGAATCGAACCCTCGCGACCAGCTTGGAGGGCTGGGGCTCTACCATTGAGCTACACCCGCATGATAAATATATATAAACTGGAGCGGATGACGAGACTCGAACTCGCGACACTCGCCATGGCAAGGCGATGCTC
>JASEJQ010000055.1 GCA_030016635.1 Thermoanaerobacteraceae bacterium
GATAGAAGAGTCATTGCTTGGCAATAAAATACTAAAGGTAATGCATATCCAGTCACCTAAAAATATAACCCCTGTGGAGGAATTTAAAATATAGAAACAGGGGTGGTGGCAAAATTATCTTTTTTAAAATAAGAATGCCCATTTTATGCGGGTTTACAGATTCAAAGTGTCAAAGTCAGGATAATGTTGATGGGGAGACTCAAGTAGCAAACAAAAATCATGTCAAAAATATCCTTTTTTAAGGATACCCTTGACATGCTGTCTATTTATCACTACACTGTAATAAAAGCATAATAAAGGCATGAAAGTATTACACTGATGTTTATGCCCGAAAAAATAATTATCATAGAGAGCTATTTACAGAAAAACCTTCACACTCTCAACTTCTCCTATCTGAACAGTCAAAAGGCATTCATTGCTTTCCCCCGCCGACACTACTACGCACCCCTCAGGATCTACTATAAGGCTGTTGCCCAGGCTCACCATCCCTATATGGCTGCCCACCGTATTAGCCAGAAAAACATAAATTTTATTTTCTACTGCCCTAGCAATGGGTATGGCGCGATTTTTCTCTACCTTCCACCTGGCTTCTTGCGGTTTGTAATAGTGGGCCGATATTATATACAGCATATCCACCCCTTGTTCTCTAAGGTGCCTTATTAACATAGGGTCATTTTGATCCCCGCATATGATCACCCCTATCCTGTGGCCTGCAAATTCAAAGTACAACCTCCCGGAACCTGGCGCAAAGTATTTCTCTTCAACCCCAGTGAGATGGATTTTATCGTAATTAAACTTACGTCCATCAGGCAAAATCACTGAGGCTCTATTTACAAATTTGCCGCCGTGGCGATATCCATGCCCAACGATGACGCTCACTCCAAGCTCTTTGCTTTTCATTCCGATACCACATAGTGCTTCATCTATTTTGGCGTTTACATCACCGTTCTCTATGTACGATGGATTATAACCTGTAAGAAACATCTCAGGAAAACCTAAAAGGCAGACGCCTTCCCCTGCAGCTCTTTTCATATAACTATAGACCTTTGCTAAATTGTACTCTATTTCATCTCCTATGGACAGTTGAGCCACTCCTAATTTCAACAAATTTCGCTCTCCTTTCTCATAAAAATCACTCTTGTAATGCCAAAATAGCTGCCCCCAATGCTCCTGCTATTTGCGGCTCCTCGGGGACATACACTTTTTCCCCTATTTTCTGCTCTATAGCCTCTACCACGCCTCTATTTTTCGCCACTCCCCCCGTCATCATATAAGCGCCTTTACGGCCTATTCTGTCAAGCAGGCCAATTGTTTTGCTGGCCACTGAATTGTGCAACCCCTTTACTATATCCGCTCTCTTTTTATTTTGCGCAATAAGGGATATAACCTCTGACTCCGCAAAGACCGTGCATATGCTGGTGATATTTATGTCCTCTGTCGCCTTTTGAGCTTCCTCTCCCATCTTTTCCAGAGGAATTTCCAGGGCCTTCGCCATCACTTCTAAAAACCGCCCTGTTCCCGCCGAACATCTATCATTCATCACAAAATCCACCACATTGCCATTATCATCCAACCTTATTACCTTGCTGTCCTGTCCACCTATATCTATGATAGTTCTTACACCGTTGTTTAAAAAATAGGCTCCTTTACCGTGACAGGTTATCTCGGTCACCTGTTTATCAGCAAACGGAATGTTGATGCGCCCATATCCGGTAGATACGACAAATGAAATATCATCCCGGCTAATCCCAGCCTTTTCAATAGCCTGTGAAAAAGCCCTGTCAGCACTTTCCACTATGGATGCACCAGTGGGCATAACGCTATATGACAGGATATTATAATCCTCATCCAGGATAACTACGTCAGTGGATAAAGAGCCGCTGTCTACACCAGCTACTATTTTCTTGCCGGACTTACGCAAAGTCTTCCTGATCTCATCTCTTCCTCTTAATGATTCCACAAAAGCGCTCACCCTAGTCATCAACTGACCCTCACTGTCACTGGTAAAATCGGTCTCTATCTTCAGGATAGGAAAATGATAATTGTCTTTTATATAGGAATACTCATATGAATAAAACTCGCAGAACTTTATAGTGTGGTAAACAATGCCGTTTACATTTGCCATTATATCCTTCAACACGTCCCGCCTTCTATCAATATCCGCCATGCGCATACATGGAATAGAGCGCATAAGACATCCAGCGTACCATTCTATCATTTCCTGCTCTCTTGCTGATTTATCAAAAAGCGGTGGATATTCCAGTAAATCTCCAGTACACGTATAATTTAATACCTCATCTGCCCCCGCCTTTTTAATCAAATCGACGAGGTAAGCACTGCACCTAGCTCCCATTATAGCCAGGCTTATACCTTTGCGCATTTTAGGCCTATTGTTCTGTTCGGCATTTTTTTCTATCGATATATATTTTTTAAAATCCTGGACGTTAAACTCTTTACTGTAGAAGTCTGCAAAAGCTTGTACAAATTTTTTTATTTCACCGGTATATACAGCCACTGCCTGATCTCCACTTTTCCTGGGCAAATCCAGCATGTACACCATCATATCCTTTTTCGCATTTTTCAGGACATCGTACAGCCGCCTCGCGCTGTCACAGCAGTTTACAAGAATTATGCCATCGTATCCGCCTCTGACTACCTCTGAAAGCACCCCTTTCACATACGTACATACATTGGGGTGCATAAGGGCTTCTGCCACTTCATTATCAATATACCCCGGTTCAATGCGCCTACACTCAACGCCCATACTTTCCAAAAGCTTCACAGGCGTATATCTACATATATACCCTACGGTCATAAGCACCTCTCCCGCTTACCTATCATCTCTAAAAAAGCCTCCAGCCTGGTGTTTACCTGTCCTTCATGATGGTTGCGTCGATCCGCCCCATCTCCATCCAGGGCAAGAAACGGTATGCCTCTTTCATCCAGCATCTGCTTTAGTAGCATCATCCCTCCCACTGACTGCTTACATCCCCACTGACAGAAGTGTATTACACCGTCAGGTTGCAATCTGTCGATTATATTCATTATGCTGCCTATCTTTCTCTGATAAGGTCCATTGCCGTGGTTGAGGATCATTTTTATGGCCAGCGCTCTGTAGGGGTTATCACAGTCCATTTCCTCCAGATAATCAAAGTTCAAGTCAAGGCCTAAGACTTCATAATGTTGGCTGTAATTAAAATACCGCTTTAACCCATGGGGATAAAAGGGCACGATGTGCACCCAAAATACCCTCTTAGCCTTGCTGTCGGGAAAACTTTCCATTTCATCCATCAGTATCTCAAAAAATCTCAAGGTTTGCTGCGTCCCCATAAACGTATGGGTCACAAACAGCATATACATTTCCAGCGTCAGAGTAGTAGGATGGCATTTATACCTTAAGACATCGATATACCTATTCATATAGGCATGAGTCTTATTTTCCCTCTTTATTACCTCTTTAAGCTTATCCTCATCCATCTTCTTGCCCGTAACCTGCTCCAGCATCTTCACCATCTCCCTGAGCTGCCCTTCTAAATAACTGACGCTCTGGGAACTGTACTCAAACGGCACGTCGATAGAGTACATGGGTACGTGGTGATACCACGAAAGGTACCTGAATGTGCTTATATTAGCATCACACAACATGGACGACGTAATCATGAACTTAGGCTTGGGCAAAAGGTCGGTTAAGGCTGCTCCTATAAACCCTTTATGGTAGCTGCACAGGGTATCAGATATCCCAAACCGTTGGGCATAGTCTATGTACACATCTTCGCATTGAAAACCCACGAGAAAGGACGAAAAAGCCTCTATACACAGAGGATATATGTCCATGGCGTGAAGTATTTCGGTGGGGGCAAACAAGTTGACCCATGCCGACTGATCACTATGTACCAGCGGACTTAATACGAACTCTACACCTATCTTATTCAGGTAATTGAAAGATTTGGGCACATGCTTGTCCCCAAATAGGGAAAAAAAGACATGCTCAGCCATAAGTCCCCATACGACGAGCTTTCTAACCTTTTCGGGGTCATTAACACTCTTTTTTATCCATCTCATATAGATATCTACTATATTCATCAATTTTAGGCGCAGAAGACTCCATACGTAACATTGTTTGGATGGAGAGGAATGCGCCGTTTCCTCCTCTCTATTTTGTATCCGCTGTATCGCTGCAGTAATCGGCAATATTTGTATGATATACCTTGTGCTGTTGTTTTGCCCCTCGAATCTCTTATATCGAAGTATCTGACGATCTTATAAATACATAACCATAATGTACGCCCTTGTATTTCCCTTTCGGTACTTCCGCTTTTACGTAATCACCATTCTGAAAACCAATAAAATATTTTCTGCCTTGGTAGATATCCTCGTGGAAAACCAAATTTGTCCAATAGTGTTCTCTGTCTTAAGCCGGCTTAACCCCCTAATTTTGGAGATTATGCACTGAATGCTTTAATGCACACAGTATTATTCATAAATGCTTCATAAAACCTATTAGGTGCCATGTACTTTATACTACCATGCCTGCGCCGTTTATTATAGTATCTCATATATTCGTTTATAACAGCGTATGCCTCCATGAAACTGACGAATTCATACCTGTTATAGCACTCATCTGCTAAAATGGAATGAAATGATTCTATATGTGCATTCATATTAGGTGTTTTAACAGGTATCCTCTCATGAACTATACCTAATCCTTCTACTGTATCACCAAATAGCTTTGAAATGAACTGTGGACCATTATCTGTTCTTATCTTAGGTAATTGCATTCCTTTACCCAATCCTCTTATGGCAACTGCATTCTTCAATATCCTGCATGCATCTTTTGCTGTACAAGATAGCCCTAGATGATAATCTATTATAAAACGGTCATATACGTCTATAACCGATAATTGAAAGAAAAATTCATCTGTACCTGCTATATACCCATACTTGATATTCATCTTCCAAAGTTGGTTTGGGGCGTCCACTGTATCTACCTTAGCTAAATGTTTAGGATGTTTTGAAACTATCCTTCTCTGGGGACGTAGAATGTTCATTTCTTTGCATAAACGGTAGACCTTCTTGTGATTTATTATTAAATTAAAGTCCTCTCTTAGCGACATAGTAAGCTTGCGATACCCGTATGGGAAACCATCGCCGCATATTAATTCACTTATCCATTCCTTTATTTGCTCATCAGATACTTTCTTGCCATCTTTGGTAAAGGAATAACCTGGTATCGTTCTACCGGATTGTCTATCTTTAGAAACTTCTGTCATTTCTTTAGTTTCTTTAGCAGGTTTCTCCTGCCTGTAGACATTCTCAATACCCTATTTCAATCCACTTTTTAGCCACTTTGACTCTGTCGGTTACTGAGGGTTTGAAATATCCCTCAATTCTCTTAATATGGCTAATTCAAGTTCTTTTTCACCAAGTATCTTTTTTTAAGGTGTTATTTTCTTTGCTTACCGATTCCAGGCGTTTTTTCACCTCTGACAATCTTTTAGCCTCATTTTTGGGTAATGGTTTAACGTTACCTATCTTTTTAGCAGCTCTGACCCAGCCATGGACGGTATTAGGCGAGATATCATGCATACGGGCTACCAGTGATACATTTCCCACCTCATTACATTCTTTTATAACCTGCTCTTTAAATTCATAGCTATACTGTTTCTGTACCATGCTTTATCAACTCCCTAATAATATATTACAACATAAGTAGCTGTTATCCAAGTGTATTAGGGGGCTAAGTCCGTGTCAATAGTTTTTTGCTGTTTCTGTTATTCTAAAAGTACCCCAGGATAGTGTAAAATATTATTAGGTCATGTAGCAGGAAAAGCAAGGCCAGATGTAGAAATAAGACCTCACCATCCTCCGTAGGATGAGTATAAAACTCAAGGAAGGTGAGGTCCTATGAAATTAATTCTACTTGTATTGCAAAAATTCCTTCTTGCTGCAGAAAAAGTATTTGATTTATTTAATGGCAAATACACATACCCTGAATTTGAGGTAGAACTTAAAAAGTTGCTAAATGACCTCGGGCGTGAAATATGCACAGAAGTTCTCAATGAGTTTGACAGTAAGATATATAAAGACAAAAAAGACAGGAAAAACTGGGTTGTAGTTCAAAAAGACTGTCAAAGAACGGTAACAACAAGATTTGGAGATATCACATATAAAAGGAGATACTATAAAAACAAGGTAACAGGAGAAACTGCCTACCTGGCAGATAAAGCTGCAGGAATACAAAAATACTCAAGAATAGATGCTGCACTAAAGGCAGAAATGATAGACCTATCAACAATACTCTCCTATGAAAAAAACACTCAAGAACTCAAAAAAGATGAATCTGGATGCAATTTAAGCCGCCGGATGGTTATGAATACGCTAAAAAGGATAGGCAATATAGAAAGCTATGAAAAACCTGATACAAAGAAGAAGATTAAAGTCCTCTATGTAGAAGCCGATGAAGACCATATCCATTTGCAAAATGGTAAAAGTGGAACAGCTAAGCTAATATATGTACATGAAGGTAAGACTCAAGTGGTAGATGGCAGGAATGAGCTCAAAAATCCAAAATACTTCTCTGGAGTCTATGATGGGGAAAAAATAGAAGACCTATGGAAAGATGCCTGGACATATATAAAGGACACCTATGACGAAGACTATATAAAGCGCATATATAAACAGGAGACGGAGCAGAATGGATAAAATTTGGAGCAGAATACCTGCCCAATGGCCATTATTGTATTAGACCTTTTCCATCTACAAAAATACATAACAGCAGCTTTAAAAGATGACAAAAAATCAAAAAGAGATTTATGGAAGGCCATACTAAAAAGAGATAGAGAAAGAGTCAATGAAATACTAATACAAAAATATGAAGAGCTCAAAATAGAAAAACCAGAAAATCCAATAAATAGATGCCTTACTTATATAAACAACAACTGGGATGCCATATGTGCATATACAATTTACAAAGACGAAATAACAGGCTGCAGTGCAGAAAGTCACGTTAGCCATATATTATCAGAAAGGCTTTCAAGAGGCCCCATATCATGGAGCAAAGAAGGCGCACATAAAATGGCTAAGCTAAGAGCAATTAAAGCAGACGGCACCTCATTAAGAGATGCAATAATAAAACAGCAGTATGAATATTTAAAATCGATTGAATTACCAAAGCAGACCATAAACAGAGCCAGACAAAAGATAAGAAAGATATATTCAGACTTTAACACTATAGACAATCTACCTATTCTGTTAAATAAAAAGACATTCACCAGTATGGCTATAAAGTCTATATTGCATCAGTGTGCAATATAGAGGAAGGAGATAACTTTCTACAAAAAGTGAACTTAATATTTTAAATAGCATGAACTTTATATTTTATGATGTTCTACCTTGCAGTGTGATGGTGAGGTTTTAAAAACCTAAAAATACTTGACACGATCTATGTGCCTGCCGATATTGCATTTGGACAAAAGGTGTGTTATATTATGGGTGTCAGGATATAATCTATATTGAGGCAGGAGAACTACCGGCATCAAAGAGCTAACAGCGTGCTCAAGGACAGTGATAAAGTTAAGGCCGGTTCCCTCCACCATACATAGCCTCGAACAAAATGGAGGTAGCCATGAACCTAAAGTTTACTGTAATGGTACAAAAAGAAGAAAACTGGTATGTTGCAAAATGTGTTGAAAATAGCGTTGCATCACAGGGTAGGACTATAGAAGAGTCTCTTGACAATCTTAAGGAAGCTCTGACGCTTTACTATGAGAATAACATTCCAGATATTGAATTCACTCAGACCTTTATCACAACCCTGGAGGTTGCAATCTGATAGGTTCGAAATATCCTGTTTTGCCTCCTAATGATGTTATCAGGGCTTTGTCCAGGGCTGGCTTTGAGGTAGTGTCCCAAAAAGGAAGCCATTTGAAGCTTGAAAAGAAAGGCAGCCCGACGAGGGTTGTGATTGTTCCCATGCACGATGAGCTGGCGAAGGGTACGCTAAAAAGCATTCTTGAGCAGGCGGGGTTGGAGCTTGAAGGATTTTTAGAGCTGTTATAACACAGATATTTACCGAAAAGACAGCGGATTTCTATTGATGATTGAATAGATAGGAGTCTGCTTTTTGTTTGTCCAAAATAGATTCAATAAAAAATAAGCTATGTAGTGCAATAGATAAAAACTCAATCAAACAGTGAAAAGGACGGATAAAATGGAAAAATTGTGTATAGTTGACAGGTTTGAAGGAAGTTATGCAGTACTGGAATATAATGGAGAGATGTTTAATTTTCCCGTTGAGCTTTTACCGGCAAATGTAAAAGAAGGAGATATTTTGGACTTTAAAATAACGGTGGATGTAGAAGAGACTTTGCAGATGAAGAAAAGAATTAATGAAAAGATGGAGAGGCTGTTCATAGATGAAGATTAGAAAAATTTTTTTGCTTTTACTAACATCATTATTGCTATTTAGCCTTGTATCCTGTTCAGTTGATACGGGTGGTCAGGAACAGGAAATTGACAACAGCAAACTCAATATTCATTTTCTCGATGTGGGCCAGGCCGACAGCATCTTTATTACCATGCCAGATGGTAAAAGCATGCTTATAGACGCAGGCAATAATGAGGATGGAAAAGGTATAGTTAAATATTTAGAAGGGCTTGGTATCGCAAGAATTGATGTCCTTATAGGTACACATCCCCATGAAGACCACATTGGCGGCATGGACGATGTGATAAAAGGGTTTGATATAGGCAAATTCTATATGCCCAAAGCTTCATCAAATACTAAGACCTTTGAGGATGTGCTTGATGCGGCAAATGCCAAGGGACTAAAGATAGTGTCAACCAGAGCGGGTACAAATATAGTTTTATCCGATGAAGTAGCCATAGAAGTACTGGCTCCCAATTCACAAAGCTATGAGGATTTAAACAACTACTCTATTGTATTGAGGCTAACATACGGGGATAAAAGGTTTTTATTTATGGGAGATGCTGAGAAACTATCTGAGATAGAAATGCTTAAAAGAGGTTACGATTTAAACTCGGACCTTATAAAAATTGGCCACCATGGCAGTTCATCGTCCACGTCCGAAGAGTTTTTAGCAGCAGTATCACCTGAATATGCAGTTATAAGCGTCGGAGAAGGAAATGATTACGGCCATCCCCATAAGGAAACCATGGATCTATTGAAAAAGTATGGGATAACTGTTTACAGGACAGATGAGTGCGGCACAGTGGTGGCATCCAGCGATGGGGAAAATATCACATTTAATGTAGAATCGGGAGACTATAAGTACAACTCAAAATAATAAGGGGATTATATGTCCCTTATTATTTTGCCATCTTTATAATACGGTATTGTTTCCATTGTATCCTCTTTCAATGAATACTCAATATCTTCCGAAAAGCCTTTATCAATGAGATTTATAAGATGAGCACATGATTTATAAAGTAATTCAGGACTTTTTCTCATGTATTCATATAGAAATTTCGCAGCAAAGGCCGCATCTGTCAAATCATCACGGCCCGACTTGCAAATCAAAGCACCAGCAGTATATACATCTTCCATAGTAAAATTTCCCTCAGTACCCGAGCACACTATAACAATATCTCTTTTTAATAATTTCATGTAGTCTGCAACTAAACCTGAATTTATTAAGGCAGCCAGAATAATTTTATTGCTGCCAATTGCACTTTTTATGGCCCTTGTACCATTGGTTGTGGTCATAATTATTGTTTTTCCTGAAACCAGTTTTTCTGAGTATTCCAGTGGAGAATTTCCAAGGTCAAATCCTTCTATCTTTAGGCCCTCCCTTTCTCCACCAAGAAGTGGATCAGTGTATAGTTCTTTTTGAATAAACGCCTCTTCAATACTTTCTACGGGTATAATGCACTCAGCGCCATGATAGATAGCAGTAATAATTGTAGTGGTGGCCCTTAGAGTATCTATGACTACGGCCAGCTTATCATATAGATTTCGTGATTCATTGTAATTAAAACAGACGTCAATCATTTTTATCACCAGATAGTTGAAGTGCTAATTGTGCTACCCGTTTGCCAAGAGCTCTTGCAATCACCTTATCTTCGTCTTTTGGGGCGAATGTAGCTGTGGCACCATAATACGAGCCATATTGACCTAAACCGGGAGTATTCTGCGGAAGACCAACAACAATCATCCCTTGAGCCAAAAGATATAGCATCATAGAAAGCAAAGTAGCTTCTTTACCTTCATGTTCGGACTCTGAGGATGTGAAACAGGCACCTACCTTATTTATCAACTCACCCCTCATCCAGACACCACCGAGTCTATCTAAGAATTCCTTTAATGGAGCTGCCATATTGCCAAACCGTGTTGGTGAACCTATGATAAGAGCGTTGCAGTCTTTGACATCCTGTACGGTTACATCAGGTATATCCTGCATCTCTTTATATGCCTCTAACCACTCAGGGTCTTTTTCTATTTTTTCTATTGAAGCCAGCTCTTTGGCCTTAGACAGCTTTACATTTACGCCGGGAACCTCTTCACAACCCTCCTTAATAGCCTTTGCCAGTTTGTATGTATTACCTGTCTTACTGTAAAAACAAATTAAGACATTTATTGACATATGCATGACCTCCTTATAAAATATATTATATCAGATTTTGCTGAATGTTAAGGAGAGAAAGTTTATGAAAAAAATGGCACATATCAGACTGTATGGAGTAGTACAAGGTGTTGGACTAAGATATCAGGTTTATAGAAAAGCGGCAGAACTGGGTGTTAATGGATATGCTAAAAATCTTGTAGATGGAAGCGTGGAAATCGAGGCAGAGGGAGAAGAGGAAGATATATTAAAACTTATCGACTTTGTGAAGAATGGAATTCGCTATGCAAGGGTCGAGGATATGGATATTGCCTGGCATGAATACAAAGGGGAGTACATGGGCTTCAATATACATTAGAATAATTCGAGTTTTTGTGTCTGCTGTATTGAATATTATATGGGAAGTTAAGGACAGGATAATTTTTGATGTTTTTTTAGTAGATACGGGAAAAAATAAAATGGATGGGGTAACATTGGAATAAAGGAACTCTTCTGCTATAATAATGATAGAGGAGGGATTCTATGAGATTAGCCATCTGCATAGACGATAATGGTGAGGTTGCCAGACTGGCAGAGGGTAAAAAGATAGTTATATACGATTCTGATTCAGGAACGGAAAAAATGATTGACAATCCTGGACCTAAAGTAACTCAGGCGAAGAGATCCGCTGCTCTTTCTGCAATTATAGAAGAAGGTGCAAGAACGGTTGTTACTATACCAGCATCTTTCTGTGAAATCTCCTATGAAAAAGCACAGCAGAACGAAATAAAATTCATCAGGCTAAATGAACCTATACCATATAAAAATATTGTCAAAAACCTAACCGATTATATCAGCATTATAACAGATAAATTGCCTGAAAATGAAATAATGAAGGTAAACCGACCTCATTAAGTGGCCGGTTTTTTCTCATCTTCATTTTCATAGAAGGATTTACTTGAGGAAAATGTATCGTCGACATTACTGATTATACCGAAGATATCTTCTTTGTTTGAGTCAATATCCACTGCATAATTATGCCTATCTGTTTTTTCTGCCCGACTTTTTCGTTTCTTATCCATATGCATACTCCTCCTAAAATTTCTTTTATCCATTATTATTTACGTTCCATATAATTTTATTAGTAAGCCTATCTATATATTGAGGTGATGAATGTGTATAGGGTTTATATTTCTCCGAGCAATCAGGAAAATAATGTAGGCTATGGAAACTATGGAACGGAGGAGATGAGGATGCATGAGATAGGAAGGAGTGTTATAGAAAAACTAAAGGGTATGGGCTATGAGGTATATGAAAATAGACCCCAGATGTCTCTAAATGATGTATGTACGGAAAGCAATTCGCTGAATGTAGATGCCCATGTGGCAATACATTCTAATGCTACCGCCGAGAAGGTGGGGAAGGCACGGGGATGTGAGGCGTGGTACAGAGAGGGGAGCGAAAAGGGGAAAAGGCTTGCAGAGGCAATATACAGTAGACTCCGTGATTTAACGCCAGTAAACGATCGCGGCATCAAGCCGTCTACAAAACTGTATGAATTGAATCACACTACGGCCCCGGCAGTCATCATTGAGGTTGGATTTCATAACAATCCAGAAGATGCACAATGGATAATAAACAATAAGGAAGCAATTGCCGATGAGATTGCCATGGGCATCAGTGACTATTTTGGAATCGGTGGCATACCGATATATTATGGTAATGACATTGTTGCTTACGGGGTCATGCTCGACAATACAACATATGCTCCTTTAAGAGAACTACTGGAGAAACTTGGTTACATTGTGAAGTGGGATGCTACAAAAAAAGTTATAGATATCTATAAAACACCTGTCTAAGGTGTTTCATTTTTTGTATAATTGTATCAGGTTAAATGAAGAGGTGATGATATGGCATTAAACGACTTTTTAAATTTTGATCCAAGAGACAATAAGACCTGTGCAAGTCATATATTAGGTTCAGGCTATGTTGGAGGAAAGGCAAAAGGGCTCATTTATTTCGATGAAGCTACTAAGAAGCACAGGCTTGAGGAACTCAAAAGAGTCCAGATACCGGAGAGTTATTTCCTTACCACAGAATCTTTTTCCAGGTTTATGGAGATCAATAAGATTGATAAAAGTAGCTTTAGAGAAATGACCTATGAAAGGATAGAAGAGATTTTTCAAAAGGGTATATTTGACGACGAAACAAATCAAATGCTAAAGAGCCTCCTTGAATCCATAGATTACCCACTTGCTGTAAGGTCGTCATCTATGCTTGAGGATAATATAAAGTATTCCTTTGCTGGCAAGTATTTTACCACTTTTATCCCCAACAGGGGTTCCATAGAGGAGCGCTTAACGCAGCTTGAGAATGCCATTAAATCTGTATATGCCAGCACCTATGGCCCAAATGCGGTTGAGTATAGAAGGAAGCATCATATGAAGAGCGAACAGATGGCTGTTATTATTCAGAAGCTTGTTGGAAGTGAAAGAGGTATATATTTCTATCCTGAGATAGCAGGGGTGGGTTATTCAAAGAATTACAGAAGATGGACAGATAGAGTTAAAGTGGAGGATGGGCTTGTAAGACTTGTTTTTGGCCTCGGAACAAAGTGCACGGGCAGGGGTTATGCGAGGATGATATCTCTAACAAATATCAATCTAAAACCTGAAGGGAACAATCCAAGGGATATAGCAAAATATTCTCAGGAAACATTTGATGTTCTTAATATGGAGACGGGCGACCTATGTTCATATAATATAAATACAGTTAAGGCTGTACCGAGCTTACATAAAAATTTCCCACTTTTAGCCTCTATATATTCATCCTCCAATGACCAGATAATGGACATAAATGGCTATCAGGAATTAGACCAGGGGGATAAGTATGTCTTTACATTTGATAGATTTATTAAAAGAAATAAGGATTTTTTTGAACTGGTAAAGGTAGTATTTAATGTTGTTGAGAAGACAATGGGTGTGCCGGTGGACATTGAGTTTACGTATAATATTGATTCTAAGATATTTTCACTATTGCAGGCCAGGCCGCTTTCAAGCAATGAAGAGTTTCGCTGGATAAAGGTACCGGATGTTGAACCTGAAAGAATTATCCTGAAGGGCGACAGGATGCTTACAAATGGCAAGAAAACCGATATAAAGTATCTGGTATATGTAGACCATCAGGAATACTATAAAAGCAATAATAAATATGCTGTGGCCAGGGAAATAGGAGAGATAAACAAAAGATTGGAAGGACACGGCTATATACTCGTAGGGCCAGGCCGATGGGGTTCCAGCAATCCATATCTCGGCGTTCCCGTAGACTACAGTGAGATTTCCAACTGCGTTTCTTTAATAGAGGTTGGAATACAGGTTGAAAACTTTGCACCAGAACTGTCCTATGGAACCCATTTCTTTGCAGACTTAGATGCTGATGGTGTGCTATACATGCCGGTTTTTGATGCTTATAACACCAATATTTATAATGTCAAATGGTTTGAAACCCATCCATACATCAAGACATCAAACCCTGCTGTCAGGGTATATGAAGGTAACTTTGCAGTGCACCAGAATGGTGAAGAAATGGTTGGTGTGGTGGTAGATAGAAGGGATTAAAGCCATACGGAATCTTGTAGAAAACAGGGTAGCCAGTGAACTTATGCCAATAATATGATGATATACACTATAGATATATAAGAATATTCAATCGCAATATATGAAAGCTATACATAAAAGATAGAATAATTTAAGGTTATTATAATAACAAATACAGCTAAATATTTGTATAAACATGAATATGCAAAAATGGATGATTATGTAAATAGAAAGGTGCCAAC
>JASEJQ010000056.1 GCA_030016635.1 Thermoanaerobacteraceae bacterium
CAGCCTTTCTCAAAAATGATATGTCAAATCCTGCATTATGAGCAACTATAACATTATTCTTTGCAAATTCTTTAAACATCTTTATTGCCGTTTCTAATGAAGGAGCATTTTCAACCATTTCTTCACTTATACCTGTTAATTTTGTTATATTAGCTGGTATGCCTTTTAAAGGTTTTACATCTGTAATTGATAATTTAAAGGTATCAAACCTATCTATTACATTAAAGTTCTTTACTATAACTGCACCAATTTCTATAATTTCATCATTATTAGATGATAAACCAGTTGTTTCAATATCTACTACTACAAACTCACCGCTTAACTGTGTTTCATCCGCATTAGGTATAATTTTACTTGTATCATCAACTACATAGGCTTCAATACCGTATATTACCTTCATATTATATTTCAAAGAAACCTCATAAGCTTCAGGATAAGATTGAACAACCCCATGATCTGTAATGGCTATTGCTTTATGCCCCCATTTATAAGCTTTTTTAATATATTCTTCTGCAGAACATACAGCATCCATTGCACTCATCTGTGTATGAAGGTGCAATTCGACACGTTTATTTGCAGCATTATCAGTGCGCTCAATATGCTGATATCTATTCATATCGTATACTATTATACAAATATCTTTTTCGTATCTATCAAACTGGACATCACCTTTAACGATTACCCATTCCCCTACTTTTAAATTCACTAAATTGTCAGCACTTGAACCATAATATTTACAGCTTATAGAATCTGTATAATCTGTAAGATCAAATTTAGTCATTATTTTGCCGTTATTTAACTTCTTTTGTTCAATTTCCAGAATTTCACCTGCTAACACAACTCTACCGGAGTCCTGCGAAATCTCGCAAATTTTTTTAGGAAATGAGTTAATAATTCTCCCTGCTATAACCTTGTTGTTATCTTCCTCAGAGGTGAAATTCTTATGCACATTGTTATAAGCCATGATGCTATTAATTAATTTTATATCATCATCAGCTGGTATTTGAATATCTTCAATAGGCCTTTCTAAAAATAATAGATTCACTATACAATCAACATGTAATTCTTCTTTTATGAGTCTTTCTATATATTCATCTATATGTTTATCTGTTAATATGTTATATCCCATGCCGTCGTGAACATATATATTTAAATATTTATCATTGACTTCCCAATCAGCAAAAACGAGCCAACCTAATAAAGAAGGATAATACTTGTTAATATAAAACAGAATATTATCCCAATATGACAGCATAATTTTGGTTAAATTAAAATTATTAATATTGTACGATACCTTTATATCAAGATCAGTTATATTATTAAATTGTTTTACAAAATAAGAGTAATATTTTTCCAAAAGTTCTTTGTCAAATATACTATCAGCTTTCAGAATTATTTTTATTTTTCTGCTATCAGGCCATACCAATATTTTGTCTATGATGTCTTTTAAACTCAATTTTATATCTTCTATGTTGTCCATAATAACCCATCCTATGTGTTATTACCAAGTGACTTTACTATTTCAAGGTACATTTTCATTCTGGCCTTTACTCCTTTATATAATCCCATTTTTTCTTCTTTCATTATATGAGTTAGATTATCCAAGGGTATTTCTTTTACAATGATATTATGCTTATCGGTATACTTGGTTAGTGCAATTTCAAATCCATATCTGGTAATCTCCAAATTATTTATATCATTTAGAATATGTCTCTTTATTGCCCGCTGCCCGGATAAAAAAGGAGCAAATTTTTGAGCAAGATCTGTAGTTACTCTACCGTTTGTAAAAATGCCTATGGTCATGTCCACATTATCAAAAATGATAGGATTAATCATATCATATATGTGATTCTTTTTTAATCCAATCAAATCTGCATCAAGGATTAATATGATGTCACCCTTTGCTATTTCAAGCCCTTTACAAATTGCGCCTCCTTTGCCAATATTCTGTTTTAAGTCAATAACATCTACTCCATACGATTTAGCAACTTCTAACGTTCTATCTTCGGAACCATCGTTTATTACAATTATCTCATCAATTTTTTCACAACTTTTTAAAACTCCTATAACGTTTCCAACTGTCTTTTCTTCATTAAATGCAGGAATCAGGGCACTTATCATCATGCCTTTAATCCTCCTCAATTAAATTATCTATTTCTTCTAATAAAGTTTCTACAATTTTATCTTCGGAAATTTTACCAATGATTTTACCTTTTTTTATGAATATGGCGGATTTATGTCCACCAGCGATTCCAATATCTGCATCTTTTGCTTCACCAGGTCCGTTAACAGCACATCCCATAACAGCTACTTTTATATGTTTGCTTGTCGAAGGTAACCTCTTCTCTAACTCTTCGGCCAAACTAACTATATCAATATCACATCTTCCACATGTAGGGCATGAGATAATTTCTATTCCCTTTTGGAGCAGATTTAGTGACCTGAGAATTTGAGTGGCGATTTTAACCTCTTCTGATGGATCTGCAGTCAAAGAAACCCTTATTGTATCCCCAATCCCCTCAGATAGTAATGTTCCTATACCAATTGCCGACTTAATTGTACCGCTCAATAGAGTACCTGACTCTGTAACACCCAGATGCAAAGGATAACTAAACTTTTTAGAAAACATTCTGTAACTTTCTATCGTTGTAACAACATCACTGGATTTTAAAGAGATAACAATATCGTCAAAATCAAAATCATTAAACATGCCTATATACTCACTGGCACTCTCTACCAGAGCCTCTGGAATCTTGCCCATATATTTCAAAAGTATTGTTTCATTAAGTGAACCAGAGTTTACCCCTATTCTGATTGGTATTTTATGTTCTTTTGCCGCTTTAATTATTTCGCCAACTCTTTGTTTTCCACCTATGTTGCCAGGATTTATCCTGATTTTATCAGCCCCATTTTCTATAGAAAGTATGGCAAGTTTATAATTAAAATGGATATCGGCGACTAAAGGAATATTTGTATTTGCCTTGATTTGTTTTAAAGCTTTAGCCGCTTCTTCATCCGGTACAGCTACTCTTATTATATCACACCCAAGGTCAGATAATCTATTGATTTGATTTATGGTAGCAATTATATCCCTTGTGTCTGTATTTGTCATAGATTGTATAGCTATTGGATGGTAGTTTCCAATCGTGATATTGCCAATTTTTATTTCTTTAGTATATATTCTGTCCACATGATCACCTACTTAGGTTAATTATATCCTTATATGTTATTAAAGCAGAAAATGCCAGCAACAAAATAAAACCAATAAAATGAACGGCATTTTCTTTTTCTGGTTCTATCGGTTTTCCTCGTATTATTTCAATTAGAATGAAAAATATCCTGCTACCATCCAGAGCCGGAATAGGTAAAATATTAAATACACCAAGATTTATACTTATTACAGCTGATAGATTTAAAAGATTTACAATGCCTGTTTTAGCAACCTGACCTATTATATTAATTACTCCTACAGGTCCTACAAAATTGCTTAAATTAAAACCTGTTAATACTAAACTACCAAGCATTGTTAATATAGATTTGGAAATGGTATAAACCTGAAATACTCCCCATTTTAACGCAACAAAAAAATTATGAGATATCGCAGGTTCAATTCCAATAATATTTCTCTTTGCTTTTTCATCATAGATCGGTTTTAGTTTCAAATGTATCAGCTCGTCATTTCTGCGGACCAAAAGTTTTTTTTCACTATCACTTTGCGATATTATTTCAGATAACTCTGTCCAACTTTCAATTTTAGTATCATTAATAGCAATAATTTCATCGCCAGATTTCATACCAGCTTGATCAGCAGGATAATTATCAACCACTTTCTCAATAGTAGTAGTAGGTACACCAATATACACACCTATTATAGTGAAAAGCAGCAGAGCTAAAAATAAATTCATCAAAGGCCCCGCTATAATGATTAAAAGGCGAACGAATGGTGACTTTGCAGAAAAACTCCCCTCACTTTTTTCTTGTCCATCCTCGCCAAACATCTGACAGTATCCACCTATAGGTAGCAATCTTAAAGAATATTTTGTGTCTTTATAATCCCGGCTTAGTAATAAAGGGCCCATTCCAACAGAAAATTCAATCACTTTCACTCCGGTTAGTTTTGCCACAATAAAATGACCAAATTCGTGAAAAACAATCAATGCCGCAAAAATGACTAAAGAAATAACTATTGTGCCCAAATTATTTCACCTGTCCCATCAATGATTTAGATCTTTTATGAATTGCATGGCAGTCTCCATTCCCCAGTTGTTTGCATCAATTATATCTTCCAATGTAGGGTTTTTAATATTTATATGTTTATCCAACACATATTTAACAACGTCTATTATGTCAAGAAAATCTATCCTTTTATTTAAAAATGCATCAACTGCTATCTCGTCTGCTGCATTAAAAACAGCAGGATAGGTACCATCTTCTTTCATTATATTATATGCCAATTTAATTGCTTCAAATGAATCAATATCTACTTTCTCAAACGTCATGGTTAAGTAAAATAAATCTAATTCACTGCAATCATTTTTGATCCGTTCTGGATACGACAATGCGTATGCAATAGGTATTCTCATATCTGGAACACTCATTAAACCAATATAACTGTTATCAACAAACTGAACCATTGAATGCATAATGCTTTGTGGATGAACTATAACCTTAATTTGATTATCTTCCAGGCCAAATAGCCATTTTGCTTCAATCATTTCCATCCCTTTATTTATTAGTGTGGCAGAATCAATTGTTATTCTCTTACCCATCTTCCATGTTGGGTGTTTTAAAGCGTCTTCGCACTTTACATATTTTAACTTATCTTTACTATAACCTCTGAAAGGTCCCCCAGATGCAGTCAAAATGACATTTTTAACATATTTATCATGGGCATCAATACATTGAAATATGGCCGAGTGCTCGCTATCTACAGGTATTATTTGTGCCATATATTTTTTTTCAAAATCTTTAACCAAATGTCCTGCAACTACCATACTCTCTTTATTAGCTAAAGCTAATCTGAAACCTCTTTTTAAGGATTCTATAGATGGAATTAAACCAGCAAATCCAGAGATAGCATTTACTACAATGTCACATTCCCGATCTAACAATTTACATATTCCACTATCTCCGGTATATACTTCTAAATTAACGAACTCATCTTTTATTTTATATACATTTTTATAATCATAAATGTGTACCGCCGATGGTTTAAACTCAGATATCTGTTTTATTAATTCGTTGATATTGCTTTTGCCAGAAACTCCTATCAGTTCGTATTTATCAGGGTTCCGTTTTATGACATCCAGTGTTAGCCTGCCTATAGTACCGGTCGACCCCAACACAATAACTTTTTTAATGTGTTTCATATCTGTACCTCAATTCACTGTTTACTATATAAACATAAATCTATTATAAAGATATAAAAGTATGTATAAATATGCTGAAGTAAAAATTAATCCATCAAACCTATCAAGTATTCCACCATGACCTGGTATTATATTACCAAAATCTTTTATTCTACATTGCCTTTTTATTGCAGAAGCAGATAAATCGCCAAGTTGTGAAAATAAACTGCCAATTAAACTAACAATCAGAATGGCAAAAATATCTGGTAATAATATATTAAATTTCGATACTATGACATAAATATATATAATAGACAATAAAGACGAAGCAATAAGTCCGCCAATTGCGCCTTCAATTGTTTTATTTGGACTTATTTTAGGAATTAACTTATGTCTGCCTATAAGCTTTCCGGTTAAAAAAGCAAATGTATCTGTTCCCCAGGATAATATCAATAGATAAAATGTTAATAGTTCCCCATATCTGCTTTGCCTCAACAAGATAATAGATCCAAATAACATACCAATATATAGCACACCAAACAATGATAAAGCAACATCTTCAATTCGTAATGAGTTACTGAATATCATGCATATTAAATAAAGTATAGTCAAAAAAAATAAATACAATGGCAAAAATGAAGTATCTATAATGATAATCAAAAACAAAAAGCTTATAGAAATATATCCAATAGATGTCATAGGTCTATAACTTCCAAGTTTTAAAGCACCAAAAAACTCACGCATAGCAATCAAAGCAATTAAATATACAAAGAAATTAAAAATATTTCCTCCTGTTATTATTAAAAAAATAGAAAAAGGAAGACCTAATATAGCACTTAAAACCCTCATTTTCATTTAATTTCATAATCCTCCATATCGTCTTTCCCTAAAAGAATATTCATATATAGCTTTATAGAGGTCTTCCTTAGAGAAATCTGGCCATAATACATTTGTAAAGTATAGCTCTGAATATGCCATTTCCCAAAGCAAAAAATTACTAATACGCATTTCTCCACCTGTACGAATTATTAAATCTGGATATGGTTGGTTTTTAAAATATAAATAATCTTTGAATTCATTTTCATCTATGCTGTTTAATTTTAAGCTGATAATTCTGTTGACAGCATCTATTATTTCTGCCCTACCACCGTAATTAACTGCAATATTTAAGATTAATCTATTGTTTTCCTCGGTTAATTTTTGAGCCCTATTTATTTCTTCAACGATATTTTTAGGTAGTTCATTGATTCTACCAATAAAATTTAATTTTATTTTATTTTTATTTAATTCTTCGATTTCATTTCTCAAATAATAGAGTAATAACGTCATTAGGAACTCTACTTCTTCCTTTGGCCGTTTCCAGTTTTCTGTTGAAAAAGCATAAACAGTTAAGATTTTAACGCCTATTTCTATACACTCTGTGATGACATTCCTTAAGGTTTCAATGCCTTTCTTGTGTCCGTTTGTTCTACTATAATTATGTTTTAGAGCCCATCTACCATTTCCATCCATTATAATAGCCAAATGGTTTGGGATATTGTTACTTCCTTTAACTTTATCAATATCGGATTTCAATAAATCACCTCAAGAATATTATATTTCCATTATATCTTTTTCTTTCAAATTAATTAAGTTATTAATTTCTTCAATATATTTATCAGTTATTTTCTGTATTCGCTCTTCAAATTCATACATTTCATCTTCAGTTATTTGTGCAGATTTTTCTAATTTCTTAATTTCATCAATGTAATCCCGCCTTATATTTCTTATAGCTACTTTTTTTTCTTCACCAATTTTTTTAACTGTCTTGACTAATGCTTTTCTTCTATCCTCAGTGAGATCAGGAAAAACCAATCTGATATTTTTACCATCATTGACTGGATTAATGCCAAGGTCTGAATTTCTTATAGCCTTTTCTATCTCTGATGTAATTGATACATCCCACGGTTGTATCAATAAAACTTTTGGTTCAGGCACAGATACATTAGCAACCTGGTTAACAGGAAGCTTGGTACCATAATATTCAACTTTTATTCGTTCTAAAACGCCTGCACTTGCTTTTCCTGCTCTGATTGTTGATAACTCACCTTTAAAGTTGTTTATTATTAATTTCATTTTTTCTTCAGCTTTTTTGATTAAATCATTTTCCATAATTTATCACTCCTTTACTACAGTACCAATATTTTCTCCTGTCAAAATCCGTTTTATGTTATTAACACCTGGTTGTGTCAAATCAAACACTACAATTGGTATTTTATTATCCATGCAAAGAGATGTTGCAGTAGAATCCATAACACCAAGATTCATATTTAATATATCGATGTAAGATAATCTATCGAATCTTCTTGCATTTTGGTGTGTTAATGGATCTGAATCGTAAATACCATCAACACGTTTTGCAAGAAGTATAGCCTCTGCATCGATTTCTGCTGCTCTTAAGGCAGCTGTAGTATCTGTTGAGAAAAAAGGATTGCCAGTTCCCGCTGCAAAAATTACAATCCTACCCTTTTCAAGATGCCTGATTGCCCTTCGTCTGATATATGGTTCGGCGATTTGTCTCATTTCTATTGCAGTTTGTACTCGAGTAGGTACCCCTCTACTTTCTAATGCGTCCTGTAATGCCAGCGCATTAATTACCGTAGCCAACATACCCATATGATCAGCAGTTGTACGATCCATATTTATTCCATTACGTCCTCTCCAGATATTACCTCCTCCTACGACTATACCCATTTCCACCCCCATCTCTTTAACTTCCTTGATTTGATCACATATAATATTAACAACATCAAAATTTATGCCAAAACCCTTATTCCCTGCCAGTGCTTCTCCAGATATTTTTAATATGATTCTATTATATACCAAATTCATTTAAATTTCCTCCCATTTTATGCTTTTAAAAAAGAGAACACAAAGTGTTCCCTTTTATTCATCTCCGCCAAGGCCTTCCCCTACTTCATATCGCGTAAATCTTCGGATTACAATATTTTCACCTAATTTAGATATTTTTTCCTTCAGCAAATCTTCAATTGTAATATCGGGATTCCTAATATAACCCTGTTCAATAAGACAATTTTCTTTATAATATTTTTCAATACGCCCTTCAACTATCTTTTCAGCAATATTTGCGGGTTTCCCTTCATTAATAACCTGTGCTCTTATGATCTCTCTCTCTTTCTGCATTACGTTCTCAGGAATATCCTCGCGCCTAATATATGAAGGATTGGCTGCAGCAATTTGCATAGCCAGTTCATGAACAAAATTTTTAAATTCGCTGTTCCTTGCTACAAAATCTGTTTCGCAATTCACCTCAATTAAGACACCGATTCTTCCTTCTCCATGTATGTATGCTTCTACTAACCCCTCAGATGCAATTCTCCCAGCCTTTTTGGCTGCGGCAGCCAAACCCCTTTCCCTTAACAAATCTATTGCTTTCTCAATATCACCCTCCGCATCCTGTAAAGCCCTTTTACAATCCATAATTCCAGATCCAGTTCTTTCACGGAGCTCTTTAACCATCTCTGGAGTAACAGTCATATTTTATTAACCTCCTCTTTTCATTTTTAAAGGTAAGAGTTAAAACCCTTACCTCTTTTTTTGATCATTTATTCTGCTGCCTGCATTTGCACTCCTTGCCTACCCTCAAGCACAGCATCGGCAATTTTTGATGTTATCAGTTTTACGGCCCTTATTGCATCATCATTACCCGGTATCGGATAATCAATTTCATCAGGATCACAATTAGTATCAACAATCCCGACTAAAGGTATACCCAAGTTATGTGCTTCTTTAACTGCTATTTTCTCTTTGCGAGAGTCAACAACAAATATTGCAGCAGGCAATCTATCCATTTCTTTAATTCCGCCAAGATATTTCTGCAATTTCTCTTTTTCTTTTAGAAGTTTTGTTACCTCTTTTTTGGGCAATACCTGGAAATGCCCTTCCTGTTCCATTTTCTCCAATTCTATTAATCTATAAACCCTTGATCTAATAGTCTTAAAATTGGTTAGCATGCCACCAAGCCAGCGTTCGTTTACATAAAACATATTACATCTTTCTGCTTCCTCTTTTATTGAATCCTGTGCCTGTTTCTTTGTACCAACAAATAAAACGGTACCATTATTTTCTGCAAGTCCTCTAACAAAAGAATAGGCTTCCTCGATTTTCTTTACTGTTTTCTGCAAATCAATTATATATATACCATTTCGTTCTGTATATATATAATCTCGCATCTTTGGGTTCCATCTTCTGGTTTGATGTCCAAAATGAACACCGGCCTCTAACAATTGCTTCATTGATATTACTGACATTTACATCCTCCTTTTGGTTTTAACCTCCGCCTTTTCATCACTCCAAGCAACCTGTAAAGGCAACCTTTGAAGCTTAAAGACGTGAGTAATATTTTACCTAATATAATATATCATAAAGATATAAAGTTATCAATAATTTATTTATAAAAAAATAAGTGCTATGCACTCTCTTTACATTGTATCAGATTTTTATATTTATATGTTGACCTATGTCATTAAAAGCAATATCGTCATCAATTTTTTTTATTTCCGATATGCCTACTTTTTTATATTGATATTTGTTCTTTTTCTCTTTTCTTTCTTTACTGTCAATAACCAGCATATTATCTTTTTCGATATTATTAGTAGAATTGACTTTTTTAAAGGTATCATTTGTCTCTCTGATATTCAAAATCATTTCGATATCTTTAGTGTTTTTATTGATATTTTTCAAGGCGTTTTGGTAATTTTCTATCTCATTTATCTTCGGTATTATTATCTGGAGATTTAAATTTTCTACTGGCATTTAACCACTTCCATTCAAGCAATTTAAATAGGCATAAAAATTATCTGACCTTTTTCTTCTCTTAAAATTACATGGTGATATTCTTGATGTGTATACATAGTACTATTTCCTATTGTAATTTTTACACCTTGATATAAAATTCCATTAACTTTAATATTTGCTTTCTCAAAAACATCCATCTCATTATTTAATTTTTGTAGTGTCTCATTTAAATCAATTAACTGTTGTTCAATATTTTGTTGGGTCAATAAAGACTTCTCATAAATTGCTTTGCGGTTAATATCGATACTATTAACATCTAATTGTCTAAAATAGCTAATTATTTTATTTAGCTTTAGTAATTCTTTTTTTAAATGGTCAATCTGATTTTTAATATTCATAATTTTAGTCTTTATCTCCGGATCAAAACCTACCTCTATCTCAGTGGGGGTATACATTGGTGAACCAATATTATTGGCTATAACCTCATTTTTTACTTTAATTGTACTATTTATAATTACTCCACGCTTACCTTTCATATAAATGCCACCATCACACATTACTTTACTGTATAGAATTGCTTCACAATAGATCGATCCACCAACTTCGATATCGGAATTTTCAATATACTTTGTTGTCAAATCACCACTGCACTTTACCAACCCTTTTCCTTCACCCTGTATACCTTTTTTTATAATTACATTTCCTTCACATATCAATATGGATGAATCCATAATTCCTTCAACAATAACATCGCCTTTAGCCTTTATTTTAAATCCCATGTTTATGTTGCCGTGCACATGTATAGAACCAATAAAATCTATGTTCCCTATAGAGTAATCTATGTCACCTTTGACCTCAAATACTGGATATACGTTAATTTTATCGTTAACCAATGCTGGTTGACCATCTACTTCTGATACAATTGTATTACCATTTAAGGAGACATTTTTGCCAAGAGGTGGAATTATCTGCCTTCCATTTTTCGCTATGATCTCTTTGCCTAAGACATCTATGCCATTTATTCCTTCTGTGGGTGAAAGAATTTTAGCAAGAACATCTCCTTTTTTGACATTTCTGACAATGCCGAGGTCCTGATAGTCTACACGCCCATCCGGCAATACCTTGGGTATAAATGAATTATGAGTAATGAGATACTGGATTTTTCCGTCCTCACCATTAATTGGTTCTTTTCCTCTTGCTATCTCTATATCTTTATCAAATAGTGGATGATTTACTATGTCATCAATGACATTTTTATCTAATCCATAAATTATGCCAGCTTGTTGTACAAGTTCTTGAATCATATTAATATCTAAGGGCTTCCCATTATCATTTACATGCAATCTCAAAAAAGCCCTGATTTTATTAATATCGAATTTAATAACTGCATCAACTAATACATTGGGATTGTTGTTTTCTGGCATAATACCTAATACCACCTTACGTTATATAATAGTTTTCTAATTGTTGCTTCAATTTAAGTAAAGCCCTGGTATGAATTTGTGAAACTCTCGATTCTGAAATATTTAGAATGTGCGAAATATCTTTCAAGCTCAGTTCCTCGTAATAATATAATGTAATAATTAATTTTTCTCGTTCATTCAGCGAATCTATTGATTCCTTAAGAATTCTTTTTTCATCATTTATCAAAATCTCTTTTTCTGGAATATTATCAACTGATGATATTGAAATAAAATTATTTTCTATTATTTCGTCTAATGAAGATACATTTGAAGCAATAATTTGAGTTTGAAGTTTATAGTATTCATCTTTTGATATATCCAATTTATTGCATATTGTATCTATATCGTTGTTATCCTCGTCTAAATAATTTTCTATTTTTAATAGGTCTTTAAACTTCTTTCTTAAATTCCGTGGAATCCAATCCTTACTACGCAAATAATCTAATATTTCTCCACGTATTCTTATGCTTGCGTAAGTTTCAAACTTTACATTCTTACCTGGATCATAATTGAGATATGCATTTATCAAACCTATAACACCCTGATCAATCAAATCTTCGTATTCATTTTTTGGGATACCTGACATTATCAACCTATTTACAACCTTTTTTACTAAAGGTATAAAATTTATTATTTCCTCTTCAATTATTCCTGATGAGTTATCCTTATAGTTTTTGAATACAGATTTTTGCCCGTTTAACGACATAATAATTCACCCCTACACTTTAAATAGTAACACAGAGGGATGAAAAAATATTTAATATTATCATTATTATAAGCCTAAATATACTTTTATTTATATAGGACTTAAGTCTCATGGTATAAACATAGATACATGAATGTCGTTTCTGTTTACACATTACTATCACTTTCCTTGTTATAATATTTTTTCCCCAAAACCGATAGTTTTTACTTTTAAAATCCCACGTTCTATATCAAACTCAATTGTACGCCCATAATTACCGCCCACATCTTCTGCTGTGATTTTTATATTGAGAGAATCTAATAAATTTTTTACTGCTTCTACATTTCGTTCACCTATTTTCAATGTATCATTATTGCTTTTAAGTGAAAACATCTGAGCGCCACCTGCAATCTTTGAAAGAAGATTTTCTTTTTTCACACCCTTTTTAATCAAATCAGAAAAAAGTGAATATATACCTGTGTCGGCAAATTTCCAGATATTTTGTCCAGACATATTTTCTTTGCTTTTAGGCAACATAATATGAACCATTCCTGCTATGGTAAGATACTTATCGTATAAAACTATCCCAACACATGAACCCAAACCTATTGTAATTAATCTTTCTGGTGGGTAACCAATTTTCATATCTGCCATTCCAACCCTGATAAGTTTACTTTCCATCAATTTCAACTCCAAGTGCCTTAAATAATGTATTTAACGAATCCATTTGTGGGATTAAAAAGAAATATCCATCTACATTATAGTCTCCTTCTATAAATGTAGTTTGTATAAAAAGTACCTTATCTCCAATCTCCCCAAAAGATATTGCAGGTACACTTAGAAGTGCACCAGCCATATCTATTGTAATTGCAGGAGGTGAAATTAGTAATCTAATATTGATTAATGAAGATAAAGCTGTTATGTATGAGCCTGCAAGTATATTGCCAATCTCAGCTAATGCTGATAATTCCATTTCATTTAAAGTATAAGAACTTTTAAATGTTCTGTTCATCAACATGTCCACTAAGTAGCAAGCAGATTCCATTGGAAGAATAAAAAGTATGTTGCCACTTAATCCTTCAATAATATCGAAATATACACCACATACCTCTTTTTCTGCAGAACCCAGGATATCAGTCACTTCATTTAAATGCAAAATTTTAACCTGTGGTACCTGCATATTTATTTTTTTTCCTATAATCTTTGCAAGAGATGTTACAGCATTGCCGGAGCCTATATTGCTTATTTCTTTTAATATATCAAGCACCATTTCATTAATTTTATCAATATCCATTGATAAAAATCACCCCATTTATTTGATTGCAAACATTTTTTCCAGTTCTATTATAGTAACTAATCTTCCATTTAAATTTGCTATACCTTTAATATATGAATTAGTATTTTCAAGAAATTTTTGAGAAACGTCTATATTTGTTGGTGATATCCGTTCAACTTCATAAGCTCTATCTGCAATCAGTCCTATTGAATAATCTTCTATTTCAGTTATTATTACTCTTGTTGCTATATCTATTTCTTTGGATTGAAATCCAAGTAGTTTCCTGGTATCTGCGATAGGTATTATTTCCCCCCTCAAGTTTATTACTCCTTTTATAAATTCAGGTGCTTTTGGTACCCTTGTTATTTTACCTGGCCTTTCTATAGTCTTTACATTTTTTATATCTATGCCAAATTCCTGATCTTTTAAAGAAAAAATTACGTATTCTTTTGTTTCCTCCATTTTATTAACCCCCTAACTGAATAAAAAGTTAGTATCTACGATAAGTGCCACATCACCATCACCAAGTATCGTAGCACCAGCTATGCTCTTTATATTGGAAAGATACTTTCCGAGGGACTTAATAACTATTTCCTGTTGTCCAATTAATGAATCAACGAGGATTCCACAATATCTATCACCACGTTTTGTTACAACCACAGTAAGTTCTTCTTCAGGAAGTACATATTCAGGAACTCCTAAAAGTTCTCCCAAT
>JASEJQ010000057.1 GCA_030016635.1 Thermoanaerobacteraceae bacterium
GGCATACCTCCTCTTAAAAGGAGAAAAATAGGGATTGGTGATGTTGGCCTTGATGCAGGAACGCAGACAATAGCTGTTGTAACAGACAGTTTAGCAAATCTTATTGAACTATCTCCAGAAACAAATAGTGTAGATAAAGAAATTATAAAACTGCAAAGGAAACTGGATAGAAGCAGAAGAGCAACAAATCCCGATAATTATAATAAAAATGGCACAGTTAAAAAAGGTACAAAGGGTAAATGGAAAAAGAGCAAACATTATTTAAAAATACAGATGCAATTAAAAGACAGATACCGAAAGAGAGCAAAAATAAGACAGCAAAGTCATAATAAACTGGCAAACTATATCATATCATTGGGAGATAATATAAAAATAGAAGACATGGATTATAGTGCACTGCAAAAGAGAGCAAAACAAACAACTGTGAACAGGAAAACTAAAAGATTTAATCGAAAGAAACGTTTTGGAAGTTCTCTTTCAAATAAAGCACCAGGAATGTTGCTTAATAATATAACTATAAAGTTATCTTATTTTGGAAAAGAATTAATCAAAGTAGACAAAACAAAAATCAAAGCGAGCCAGTGTATAACCATATAGAAGACAAATATATTAAAAAAGAACTTTCAAATAGATGGAATTATTTTAGCTATAAAGGAAAGACAATAAAAGTACAACGTGATTTATATTCAGCTTATCTTTTGCAAAATACAGAAAATGATGAGATAGACAGAAATAAATGTATTGAAAGATTTGATAACTTTCTTAAGCTTCATGATGAAGAAATAAATAGATTAAAAGAAATGAATAAAACAAAAAAACTAATAAAAAGCATGGGTATTTAGAAGAGATTTTTGGGGATGTAGACTCCATGCCCAAGACTATCGCTAATATCTCATAAGAGGTATAGATAGTAAAATCTGTTGAAAGAGGTTAGTGCTTGTATGATGTAGAAGATGCAATATGCAGATTAATCGTACAACGCATCTTGAGAGTACAAGAGAAGCCTTCAAGTAAACAGAACCTTCGCCACTTGTGGCGGAGAGTAGTCAGAGAATCTCAATAAAAGTTAATTGTCAATCAGTAGACAATATAGGAATTCAATAAAGGTTCTACGGTAAATCTTTTTAAGCATGGCATATAACACAAAAGGTAGCCTTAAAACTAAGCGTTAGGTGCCGGGATGTTATTGACATGCATATATTAGCCTATTTATCAAAATTTAATAAAGGGTGATACTTATGACAGCTCTATTTGGTCCATCAGGTAACTCTCAGAGCTTTTATAATGAAGGTCACAAATCTACAACTGAGGCGCCAGAGTGGTTAAAGAAAAAGGGACTTGACGCCTTTGAATATTCCTTTGGAAGGGGAGTTAGGATAAGGGAAAGCACTGCCAGGGAAATAGGGGGTGCATTTGCAAAGGAGGGAATTACTTTAAGTGTACATGCACCGTACTATATAAATCTTGCCTCTACCGAAGAGGATAAAAAGAAAAACACCATAAGGTATTTTACTGAAAGCGTGACAGCAGCTCACTGGATGGGGGCCACCAGGGTGATATTCCATCCCGGGGCCGTTGGGAGTGAGGACAGGGATACCGCCTATGGGAGGGCACTGGAGTTTTTCAATGAAATAATCCATGAGGTTAAGTCGCTTGGATATGATGAGGTACATCTGTGCCCTGAGACACTGGGCAAAATAAACCAACTTGGCACCGTTGAGGAGGTATTAAAGCTTTGTAGTTTGGATAGGAACATAATCCCAGCCATAGATTTTGGACATCTTCATGCCAGAACGGTGGGGGGTATAAGGACGAAAGACGACTATAAGAAGATACTGGATATGATGGAAGATAGTCTTGGTGATGATAGGGCCAGTAGATTTCACATCCATTTCAGCCATATTGAGTATACCAAACAGGGAGAAAAGAAACACCACGACTTAAAGGATGAAGGTTTCGGCCCTGATTTTGAGCCCTTAGCTGAGCTTATGGTGAAACGTAATTTGGAACCAACAATAATATGTGAGTCTCCGTCCATGATGGCAGAAGATGCTAAAACCATGAAAGAGATATATCTGAAAATAAAAAACGGTTTGTGAAGGATACTATTCAATAGATAAAATATATGTTAATATATATAAGGTAATTTATAGCAGAGAAAGGAGGTATAACTTGAATAGGATAGAAAGATTAAGAGATGGACTTCAAGAAAAGGGCATAGATGCAGCTTTAATTTTTGAACCGCACAACATGTATTATATGACAGGTTTTACCGGAGGGGAAGGGTGTGCCGTTATAACCGACAACAGGGCATATCTTGTGACAGACTTCAGGTATATAGAGCAGGCTGAGAATGAATCGCCGGATTTTGAAGTAGTTAGGGTGGATAACCAGGCAAACGAGCTTTCCGGGTTTATAAACAGCCTTAGCATAAAGACTGCCGGCTTTGAAGAAGGCTTTGTAAGCTATAGCCTTTATACCGACTTAAAAAGCAAGCTGGAGGGTATTGAACTAGTTCCTTTAAACGGCCTTATAGAGGACATAAGGCAGGTAAAGGACGAAGAAGAAATAGAAAGGATTTCAAGGGCCCAGTCTCTGGCAGAGGAGGCCTTAAACCATGTAAAGGGGCTTATCAAGCCAGGTATAACTGAGAAAGAGGTAGCAATAGAACTGGAGATGTACATAAAAAAGAAGGGTTCATCCAGCCTTTCCTTTGAAACAATAGTGGCCAGCGGTGTGAGGTCTTCGCTGCCGCACGGCAGAGCTTCTGACAAGGTTATAGAGGATGGGGACTTTGTTACCATAGACTTTGGCATTATGTGGGACAGGTACTGCTCTGATATGACCAGAACTTATATTGTTGGAAAGGTAAGCGACAAGCAGAAGGAGATATACAATGTTGTCTTAGAGGCCCAGATGACTGCCTTAGAGGGAATGAAGGCCGGTATGACAGGAGTTGAGGCTGATAAGCTGGCCAGGGATGTCATTGAGAAATATGGTTATGGTGAATACTTCGGCCATGGATTGGGCCATGGTGTGGGTCTTCAGGTGCATGAACTGCCTCAGGTCAATAAACGAGGAGTTAAGCCCTTGCTGGAGAACAGTGTTGTTACCTGCGAACCGGGGATTTATGTTCCAGGATTGGGAGGCGTGCGTATCGAAGACTTGCTTGTTGTGAAAAATAATGGTATATTAAATCTTACACATATCGACAAAAAATTGGAGATACTATAAGCTTGGAGGGGTTTAGATGGTTACAGCAGGAGATTTCAGAAAAGGAATGACTGTAGAGATAGATGGGCAGATATGCCTTATAGTCGACTTTCAGCATGTAAAGCCGGGCAAGGGTGCGGCCTTTGTCAGAACAAAGTATAAAAATGTTTTGACAGGTGCTGTGGTTGAGAGGACGTTCAACCCTACAGAAAAGTTTGAAGAGGTACATATAGAGAGAAAAGATATGCAGTATCTATATAATGATGGCAATCTGTACTACTTTATGGACCTCGATACCTATGAGCAGCATGCTATAGGTAGTGATAAAGTAGAGGATGCCATTCCATATTTGAAGGAGAACATGGTTGCCACTTTGGAGTTCTATAAGGGAGAGGTTATATCCGTGTCACCACCTACCTTTGTGGAGCTCCAGGTTGTGGAGACTGAGCCTGGCGTGAGGGGAAATACTGTGTCAGGCAGTACAAAGCCAGCTAAGGTTGAGACCGGGGCAACGATTCAGGTACCTTTATTTGTCAACCAGGGTGATGTTATAAGGATAGACACAAGGACCGGAGAGTACATGGAGAGGGTATAACCAGAATATCAAGTGGGTAAAATCTATAAAAAGAGGAGGAGTTAACATGCAGTATTTGAATGAGAAAGTTTCATATCTGAAGGGCCTGGCCGAAGGACTTGGCGTAAAGGATGATACCAAAGAGGGCAAGATAATACTAGCTATCGTAGACACCCTGGAAGAGTTTGCAGATGCTATTAACGATCTGGATGAGGCTCAGGCAGAACTCAATGATTACTTAGAGGACATGGATGAGGACCTTGCTGACTTAGAGGACGACTACTATGCAGACGAAGACGATGATGAGGACGGTGACGAGTATTACGAGATAGAGTGCCCGCACTGCCATGAGACAATTTTTGTTGATGAGGATACCTATTACGATAGTGAAAAGATCGAGTGCCCCAAGTGCCATGAAATGGTAGATCTGGATGTTATCTTTGAGGACGATGATGATGACGAGGACGGCGAAGAATAAACATATGAATTTTTAAAGAGATGGGTTAAAGCCCATCTTTTTTTATTGGCATAATTCCATACGGATAAAAATATAAATGTTACAGAAAAGGGAGGACATGTATATGGGTACCTATGATGATATATTAAATGCACTTTCTATCAGGATAAGAGAGATAATTAAAAGATACGTCGATGTAAATACCTGGGAGGGATTGGAGGAAATACGCATAAGAGAAGGCAGGCCGCTCATGGTGATAAGAAGTGGCTGTGACATGATGCTTGCCCAGAGGGGTCTTGCGACGCTGGATGTTAAAAGGGCATATGCAGTGAGCCATGAGGATATTTGTGAAACAGTGGAGCTTATAAGTGAGAGTTCAATATATGCCTTCGAAGATGAATTAAAAAATGGGTATATAACCCTGCGCGGAGGTCATAGGGTAGGTCTAACAGGAAGAGTAATAATGGAAAATGGCAACATAAAGACGCTCAGGGATGTGACTTGCCTTAATATCAGGGTTACAAGAGAGCTAAAGGGTGTATCAGAGAAAGTAATAGGGTATATATACAGGCCTCCTCATGGTGTGTATAATACCATGATACTTTCTCCCCCAATGGCAGGAAAGACCACACTCCTGAGGGATATTGTGAGGAATATCAGCAACGGGGGTCCGGGCAGGCCTGGCCTGAAAGTAGGCGTTGTAGACGAGAGGTCTGAGATTGCAGGATGCTACAACGGGGTGCCGCAAAATGATGTGGGTATAAGGACAGACGTGCTGGACTGCTGTCCCAAGGACCTGGGCATGCTTCTGCTTATACGATCTATGTCGCCGGAGGTAATATGTACCGATGAAATAGGCAGAAAACCCGATGTTGAGGCTATACAAGAGGCATGCAACGCAGGAGTGGGCATCATAACTACCGTGCATGCCACTGATATCAATGAATTAAACCGAAAGCCCTATGTGAATATGCTTGTAACAGAGGGCTTATTTGATAGGTATATTGTTCTGGGTAATTCAATGGGAAAAGGTACAGTTGAAGCTATATATGACGGAGAGCTAAATTTTCTTACGGAAATGCCAATGAGGGGTGATAGCTCATGATGCTGAAGATTGCCGGTGCCATTCTCATAGTAGCCTCCTGCAGCATGGGAGGAGTACTTTACAGCAATAAATATATATATCGGCTGGATAATTTAAAGTCACTCAGTATATGTATAGAAATGCTCAGGAGCGAGATAGTCTACAGCCATATGCCTCTTCCTGAAGCCTCAAGGATAATTGGTGAGAAGGTAAAAGGGCCTATAGCAGATATATTTTCTGATTTTGCTGATGTACTCAGGTCCAGAAAGGGCTATACTGCACACCAGGCCTTAGAGGTAGCGCTTAAAAACAATGCAGCAAAACTAAGTATAAATGAAGAAGAGATGGATCTTTTTAGGACACTGGGGACTATGATAGGCACCAGTGATACCATCAATCAGGAAAAGAGTTTAAATTTATTATCTAAGCAGCTTGAATTGTTAATAAATAAGGCAATAAAAGAAAGGGATAAAAATGTAAAAATGTACAGGAATCTGGGACTGCTGAGCGGCCTGGGCCTGGCCATATTATTGATTTAAGAAAGGAGAAAGACAATGAATGTAGATATTATCTTTAAAATTGCCGCCATCGGCATACTCGTCACTGTTTTAAATATGGTTTTGGTCAGTTCTGACAGGAAAGAACAGGCCATGATGGTGACCCTGGTAGGCTTGGTAGTAGTCCTGATGATGGTCATATCTATGGTAAGCAATCTTTTTAACGCAGTAAAGACCATGTTCCAGCTGTACTGAGGTGTTATGCCATGAGCATTTTTCAAATAGTTATGTTTGCCATAATAGCTGCCATACTTGTGATTACAATAAAATCGGAGCGGCCCGAGATTGCCATGCTTATAAGTTTAGCAGCCGGTGTATCAATACTCATTTTTGTAATATCAAAAATCTCAACAGTTATAAGTGTCTTTAACCAGTTGACATCCCGGACGAACATCGACATGATATACCTCAACAATATATTAAAAATTATCGGCATTGCCTATATAACAGAATTTGGCACCCAGATATGCAAAGACGTCGGCGAAGGAAACCTGGCATCTAAGGTGGAGCTGGCAGGTAAAATATTTATATTGATTGAGGCCATCCCTATAATACTCGCCCTGCTTAATGTGGTGGTCTCGATCATGCCATAAGGCGGGATAAAATGAAAAAGATATACATAATATATATAATTATTGCTATTGTTGTTTTGGTTTTTACCCATACAGCCTATGCACAAGGGGATGAACCAGACGACATTAAGGAAATTATCGACCAGACTGTGGATGGTCTGGACATGACGCAGGTAAATCAAATGATTGAAGATATAAATGAAAAGGCCCAGGGATATATGCCGGAAATAAGTTTCAGGGGATTTCTGGACTCTATACTTTCTGGGAAAGAATACATTGGTTTTAAGGATATCTTTATGGGATTTATAAAATATATATTTAAAGAGGTATCCGGCAACCTATTTTTCCTTGGAGAGATACTTATACTGGGCGTTATAGCCGCTATACTGAAAAATATGCACAGTGCTTTTAACAGCAAGTCGATAAACAACATAGCATCAATGGCTGTATATGTTTTGATGACTGTGATTGTAGTGCAGAACCTGAATATGGCACTGGGTGTTGGAAAAGAAGCAATAGCACAGATGACAAACTTTATGCAGGCAATGCTTCCTGCCCTGATAACTGTTATGGCCTCCATGGGCTCACTTACTGGCGCAGCACTTTTTAAACCGGTGGTAATCGGTTCTGTGGAGATAATTTCCCAGATCATTATGGAAGTGGTAATGCCTCTTATAATAATGATGGCTATTATCTATCTTATGAACAGCATAAATGAAAAGATACAGATATCATATCTGGCGAAACTCATTCAGAAAGTGGCTATTGTACTGGTGGGATTGTGTTTCACTATATTTGTAGGAATAGCCACTATAGAGGGTGTTACTTCAAGCTCTGTAGATAACCTTACTGTTACCACAGTAAAATTTGCTGCAGGCAGTTTTATTCCTATAATAGGACACGTACTGACTGATACGCTGGATGTTATGTTCAGTTCATCCCTAGTAATAAATAGCGCCTTAAGAATGATAAGCATAATAGCATTGTTTGTTATAATATCAATACCGGTAGCCAAGATTATAGTTCTGATACTTCTGTATAAGTTTACTGCTGCGGTTGTACAGCCCATAGTAGATAAAAAACTATCCGATGCCTTGGATGGGATAGGCGATTCACTGACCATATTATTAACGGCTGTAATTTGTGTGGGTGTAATGTTCTATATATCGCTTACCATACTTATTGGTGCATCTCATCCTGGTGTATAGAGGTGTTTTAAATGCAGATTATAAGAGATTGGATAATAAATATTTTTGTCGTCATGATATTTATAACCATACTTGATGCCATAATACCCAGCTCAAATTTTAAAAAATACATAGATGTGGTTACCGGTCTTGTAGTAATAATCGCGATATTGAGCCCTGTTATAAACCTCATCAAGGGTGAAGACTTCATACAGAAGGAAGTACTATCCAGTACCATAGGATTGAAATCTGAAGAGATCGTTAATGACAATGCCTATTTAAAGGTACAGCAGGATGTATTTATAAATCAATACAAAAAAAATATGGAAGAAAACATTCGGCAGTGGATAAGTAAAAAGTACAATGCAGATGTAAAAAGAGTGTCCATTGATTTTAACTCTGATATCAATGACACAGAACATTTCGGATATATAAAAAAAGTAGAAGTATATATAGGCAGTGCAGAAAAAAGTTTGGCGGATAAAATAATAAAAGATATTTCCTCATTCTATAATGTGGATAAGGCGAATATAACTATAATTGGATAGGGGAATGAGAAAATTGGAAGAGATGTTAAAGAGGATAAGAGACTGGTTTAACAATAAGGATTCTAAAAAACTAAAATTGGACCTCCTGGTAATTGGTGGCTTGGGGGTGATATTGATGATTGGAGGATCGTTTTTCGTATCCGGCGGCTCGAATACCTCACGACCAGAGGAGGTCGTATTGAATAACGATGATACAGAATTATCATATGAGAGACAGCTGGAGGATAAGCTGACGAAAATACTTTCAAAGGTAAGAGGGATAGGTCAGGTAGATGTCATGGTGACCTTAGAATCCCAGGAGGAGATGGTACCTGCTATGAACACACAGGAATCCAATCAAGTTACTGACGAGAAAGACCCGGAAGGAGGTATACGTACGACAAGTCAGACGGATGTAAACAGTCAGATAGTTACAATACAGAATGGGGGTAACAACCAGCCTGTGATAGTCAAAAAGATATATCCAAAGATAAGAGGGGTCGTGGTGGTTGCTGATGGAGCTGAGGACCCGCAAATAAGGTATGTAATAACCAGAACCGTAGAGGCTGCTCTGGATGTTCCACTATATAAGATTGAGGTATTATCACATAATTGAAAGGAGGATTTCAATGTTTTTAAAGAAAAAGTCCGTTGCCCTCTGGAGTCTGATTATATTGATAGGTATTGCAGCACTTTTGAACTATCAGTATAATTTGAATTCAGATAGGGCTGTTTCAAAAGAAACTGAGACTGGACAGCAGGGAACTGAACAATTGGAGGATGCATCCAGCCAGGAAAGCACAAGCGCGGAGGAAGTTGCTCAAACAGAAGACTCATTCATATCATACAAGCTTGAAAGGGATAAGATGCGGAGTGAGTCCATAGAAACACTGAAAGAGATAGTGGAAAACGAAAAGACAACTGATCAGACCAGGGATGATGCCCAAAAACAGATGATGGAACTTCTAAGGGAGACTGAGAAAGAGACCATAGTGGAAAATCTGATAAAGGCAAAAGGCTTTGAAGATGCTCTGGTATTCATAGATGACAGTTCAGTAAATGTGATTATTGAATCAGCCAAAGACCTCACACCTGCCGATGTTGCCCAAATTTCCGATATAGTAAACAGAGAGACGGGCATTGCCATTGAGAACATTAAGATAATGAAGAGGCAATAAGAAATTAATTGGCCTTCCTTAAACGGAAGGTCTAATTTATATTAAAGGTTTGCATAATTTCCAATAAATTGCTATAATGTATAAAGAGAAATTGGAGGTGTTCATATGGATGAGGAAATAAATGCTACCAGCGGTGAGATGGGCAATATTAAGATTTCTGACGAGGTTGTAAGTATTATTGCCGGTATTGCTGCCACTGAGGTTGAGGGCGTTGCAGGTATGAGTGGTGGCGTGGTAAACGGGATTACTGAGATGTTGGGGCGCAAAAACCTGAGCAAGGGCGTAAAGGTGGAGGTTGGAGAGAAGGAGTCTGCTATTGATCTATACATCATTGTTGAGTATGGTGCCAGGATACCAGAGGTAGCCTGGAAGATACAGGAGAACGTTAAGAAGGCTGTGGAGACTATGACGGGTCTTAAGGTTGTGGAGGTAAATATTCATGTTCAGGGTGTAAACTTTGCTAAGGAAGAAAAAGAGGAGGAAGGCCGGCCTCAAAAATCAAAGTAGATCTAACCCTCTGAATCTTTCAGAGGGTTATAAATTAGATTAAGATACCATGGAGGTGTTATGTCAGTGAATTTATTTGATAGGATTATCCTGACCATATATTCATTTATACTTTCAATAGTATCTATTGCCGTTATTTTTACGGGTTTTCACCTCATCCCTATCTATTATATAGAAAATTTAGTTGATCTTCTGTACATTTACGGGTATGTAGTAGGTATTATTGGGGTTGCTTTTCTTATAGTTAGCATAAGATTTTTATTGTCCGGAGTAAAAGGTGGAAATAATGTTAAATACATTGCAAGGCAGACTCAACTTGGAGAAGTAAGAATATCACTTGTGACCTTGCAGAATATAGCTGAAAAAGCAGTAAAGGGCATTGAAGGCGTAAAGGAAGTAAAAACGAAGGCACTCTTTATAAATGATGGGGTAGTTATGATATTAAATCTTGTGGTTGCCACGGATATTAAGATACCGGAGCTTGTAATAAAGGTGCAAAAGCTTGTGAAAGAAGAGATTGAATCTGTTACAGGTATAAATGTGACTGAGGTAAGGGTGTACATAGATAATGTTACTGTAAATCTAAAAACAAGGGTAGAATAGGGGTGTTTATATGGACAGGTTTTATGATATACTGGAAAAGCATTTCGGCAAGATAGTAGGTATGGCTCTGGGGTTGCTTTTTGCTATTCTTGTTATTGCATTAGGTTTCTGGAAGACGATATTTGTATTGATTTGTATATTAATCGGTTATTATTTGGGTAAAATTATAGATAATCGTGAGGATCTGAGAAATTTTTTAGATAGGATTTTACCACCAGGTAGAATGTGACCAGGAGGAAGTATATGAATAGAAGGACAGCCAGGGAAGATGTTGTAAAGATGCTTTATGAGTATGGGATGACTGGTGACAGCCCGGATTCTATACTAAATAGATTTTATGATGGCAAGATAGACGAGACTCAGAAAGAGTATATAGAGTCAACATTTAGAGGTACATGCAACTGTCTAAGCGATATAGATGAGCTTATAAGGTCAAACCTCAAAGGATGGAGGTTTGAAAGGCTTGCCAGGGTTGACCAGGCAATACTGAGGTGCGCTGTTTATGAGATTAAGTACGGCGGCATACCTAAAAAAGTTGCCATAAATGAAGCTGTTGAGATAGCAAAAGAATACAGTACAGAGGACTCGGGTTCTTTTATAAATGGGGTGCTCGGTGAAATATTCAACGAGGGGAAGGGAGAAAAATGAGTGCAACCATAATCGATGGGAGAGAAATATCAAAGAAAATCAGGGAAATAATCAAAAATCAGGTAAAAGCATTTGATGAAGAATTGAACTTGAGACCTGGCCTGGCCGCCCTTATGGCCGGCGAGGACCCTGCTTCAGTTTCCTACATAAAGAGTATAGAAAAACTGTGTGCAAATGCAGGTATAGATTTTTTTTGGCATAAATTAAATGCGAATGCCTCTGAAAGTGAGATACTTGGTGAAATCGATGAGCTTAATAAGGATAACAACGTTTCTGGTATAATAGTTCAGCTTCCGCTTCCAAAGGGTGTTGATGTAAAAAAGATAAGCCACAGTATTTTGCCCGAGAAGGATGTGGATTGTTTCAGCCCAATAAATACAGGGAAGCTTTTCCTTGGAGAAAAGGTTCTTCTGCCATGTACTCCTAAGGGCATCGTCAGGCTGATTGAGGAAATAGGAATAGAGACAGCAGGTAAAAAGACTGTGGTGGTTGGAAGGAGTAACATTGTAGGCAAGCCTGTTGCGCTGCTTATGCTACAGAAAAACTGTACCGTTACTGTATGTCATTCAAAGACCCAGGACCTTAAAAAAGAGGTTTTTGATGCGGATATAGTAGTGGCGGCAACAGGGAAGCCAGGATTGATTACCGGTGAGATGATTAAACACGGTGCTGTGGTCATAGATGCTGGAGTATCCGAGGTGGATGGCAAGCTGGTAGGTGATGTGGTATTTGAAGAGGCCAAAGAAATAGCCTCTTATATTACTCCTGTACCCGGCGGGGTTGGGCCAATGACAACCACAATGCTGCTGGAAAATACCATGGAGGCATTTAAAAATGCGCATAAAGACATTATCAGTAAGTGAAGTCAATGGATATATAAAAAAAATTTTTGCCGGGGACCTGATTTTGAACAACCTGAGTGTACGAGGCGAGATATCCAATCTCAGGCTGGTTACCCAGAGGAATGCTTATTTTTTCAGTTTAAAGGACAGTTATAGTTCTATACAGTGTGTGATGTACCTGAATGCCATGGAGAGCCTGAATTTCATTCCTGCAGACGGCATGGAGATAACTGCCCATGGCAAGGTTGCGCTTTATGAGAAAAATGGAAGCTACAGCCTGAATATAGACAGTATGGAGCCTTATGGTGTAGGTGCCTACTATATAGCATTTAATACATTAAAACGAAAACTTGAAACTGAGGGACTGTTTGACAGAGCACATAAACGTTCCATACCACAATATCCTGAAAAAATTGGAGTTATAACTTCTATAAATGGGGCAGCAGTCCATGATATAATAAAAGTCCTTTCTGGAAGATATCCCTATGTGGAAGTAGATATTTTACCTATCACAGTTCAGGGTGATAAAGCAGCAGATGAGATTTGCAGGGCTTTTAATGCAATGAATAACATGGATGATATAGATCTTATCATACTGGCAAGGGGCGGAGGTTCTGTGGAAGACCTTTGGCCATTTAATGAAGAAAAGGTAGCAAGGGCAATATATGCTTCAAGATGTCCGGTAATATCTGCAGTGGGACACGAGACGGACTTTACTATATCTGATTTTGTTGCCGATGCCAGGGCAGCCACACCGACAGAGGCTGCAGCTATGGCAGTACCTGATAGGAACGCTCTAATGGAAAATATAGAACAGTATAAAACATACCTCGTAAGATATATGGAAGATACAATCATCAGGGGTGAAAGGCATCTGGAGTTTATTGTAAAATCCTCTCCGTTATCCAGGCCGGAGATGTTTTTTGAAAAGTATGATGGCAAACTCAATCAGTTAAAGCAGCTGCTTGCATATCATATGGCACAATACATAAATAGGAAACAGATGGAAACGCAACTGCTTGAAAAACAGCTTCAGACATTAAATCCTCTTGATGTCTTAAAAAGAGGGTTCGCAATAATTTACAGCAAGGATAAAGGGTTAATCTCAGATGCAGGTAAGGTCCAGGTAAACGATGAGATAATGGTCAGGTTGCATAATGGTTTGATAAATTGCCGCGTGGAAGAGGTGTCAGGGATTGAATGAAATGAATTTTGAGGGATCTATGAAAAGACTGGAGGAAATTGTAAATACACTCCAGCAGGGTAATTTAAATTTGGAAGAGTCAGTTAACCTTTTTGAAGAGGGGATCAGACTTTCAAATTTTTGCAGGGAAGCACTTATGAAAGCAAGAATGAAGGTAAATATTCTGATAGAAGAGAACGGAATTTTTAAGGAGATGGGATACGAGGGTGAAAATGGAGAAAAACCTCAGCTTTAGTAATGAGCTTGAAAAGAAGATATCGGTAATAGAAGAATCACTTAAAAGATATTTGCCTTCAGAAGATGAGATGCCTGAAATAATACATAGAGCAGTTCATTATAGCGTATTTGCCGGCGGGAAAAGGATAAGACCTGTACTTACAATGGCAACCTATGAGTTGTTTGATAAGGATATTAAATATGTTTTGCCAGTTGCCTGCGCTATAGAATACATTCATACATATTCACTGATTCATGACGACCTGCCGGCCATGGATAATGATGATTTCAGACGCGGTAAGCCCACATCCCATAAGGTATTTGGTGAAGCCATGGCCGTACTGGCAGGTGATGCACTCTTAACTCATGCCTTCAATGTCATATTTGATGCGGCCCTTTCTAATGGTGATCGAATGCAGCTTTATTTGACGGCAGGGAAAGAGATAGCTGAGGCATGTGATACAAAAGGTCTTATAGGAGGCCAGGCCATTGATATAAACTCAGCGCTCATTATAGATTCAACTGAAAAATTAATGGATATGGACTTGAGAAAAACAGGGTGTTTAATTAAAGCCAGTATTGCAGCAGGTGCAATAGTGGGGGGAGCTGGCGACAATGAGGTTTCAATTTTGAAAAACTTTGGCGAAAAATTGGGCCTTGCATTTCAGATACAGGACGATATACTGGACCATAAAGAGAATGAGGTTTCTCCAGATAGGCCTACCTATACGTCTATTATGGGTCTTGC
>JASEJQ010000058.1 GCA_030016635.1 Thermoanaerobacteraceae bacterium
CTCTATTCGGAAGAAGTTCTGAAATATATAGTGAACTTTATAATGAAGGTTTGATTACATCTAATTTTGGTTATGAATATGAAGCAGAGATGGATTATGGATTTGCATTGGTTTCCTGTAGTTCGATATCACCACAAAAGGTAAATGATCGTATAAAAGAATATATACTTGCAAGATCTGAGACCGGAATTGGTGAAAATGAATTCATGAAGGCGAAAAAAGTGATTAAGGGTGCTATTGTAAAGACATTTGATTCAATCGAAGCGCTGGGCCATTTTTATAACTCATTTATGATAAAGGGAATAAATATATTGGAATATATTGATGTAGTTAATAAAGCCACTATAAGTGAGGTAAATGACAGGTGGAAAAAACTATTAGATTTTGACAAAGCTGTATTATCGGTGATAATACCCGGAGAGAAAATTTAAATTTTTTCTCTCTTTTTTTTTATTTTCAAGAAGGATTTTTTAAAGTTATATAGAATTATCATACAGTGGAGTAAAGTGGTTCAAAATGGGTAAAAGTGTTGAATGGAGATATGAAAATGTTAATTGGGGAATACAGACATACGCTTGATTCTAAGGGAAGAGTGATTATCCCTGCAAAACTACGCGAAGAGCTTGGAGAGCGCTTTGTTATGACCAAAGGGCTTGATGGATGTCTGTTTGTTTATCCCTTAAGCGAGTGGGAAACTATTGAAAGCAAACTAAGAAAACTACCTATGAATAAAAAAGATGCAAGGACATTCGAGAGGTTTTTCTTTTCTGGTGCAATAGAATGCGAAATAGATAATCAGGGTAGGGTATTGATACCACAAAATTTGAGAGAATATGCCGAAATTGCCGATGAAGTAATTATAATAGGCGTTTCAACGAGGTTAGAGATATGGAGTCAAAATAAATGGGAAAACTACAGTAATGAAAGTGAATTTACATATGAGGATATAGCTGAGAGACTTGAAGATATAGATTTATAAGGAGTGGCTTTTATGGATGAACATAAACCGGTTCTGCTAATGGAGACAGTAGAACTACTGAATGTTAAAAAGGATGGAATATATGTGGATGGGACAATAGGGTCCGGTGGACATGCCATGGAAATTTTAAAAAGATTGGAAAACGGGAAATTGATAGGAATAGATAGGGATAGAAATGCCATGGAGATAGCATGCAAAAACCTTAATAATTATATGGATAAATTAGTTTTAATCAAAGATAATTTTAAAAATATCAAGAACATAATTGGAGAACTTGGGATTGATAGAATAGATGGTGTTGTTCTGGATTTAGGTTTTTCTTCTATACAGGTAGATGACCCTGCAAGGGGTTTTTCATATCAGAGTGAAGGACCACTCGATATGCGTATGGATGAGGAAGAAATACTAACTGCTAAGGATATAGTAAATAAATGGTCTGAAAAAGATATAGCTAAGATTATTTCAGAATATGGTGAAGAAAAATGGTCGTCAAGAATAGCAAAATTCATAGTAGAAGCCAGGGAAAAACAGGAAATTAGTACCACGACTCAGCTGGCCGAAATAATAAAATCTGCTATTCCCGCCAGGGCACGCAGATCAGGCCCACATCCGGCAAAGAGGACATTTCAGGCCTTGAGGATTGCAGTAAATTCTGAATTAAATATGCTTCACGAAGCCATTTTAGATTTCGTAGATATTCTTAAGCCTGGTGGCAGGATATGCATCATTAGTTTTCATTCTCTTGAGGATAGGATAGTAAAACAAACTTTTAAAAAATTGGAAAACCCATGTATTTGTAAACCAGATGTGCCTGTGTGTGTTTGCGGACAAAAACAAAAACTGAAATTAATAACAAAAAAGCCAATTTTACCTGATTTGGTAGAAATAGAAAAAAACCCTCGAGCGAGAAGCGCAAGGTTGAGGGTAGGGGAACGGGTTGAGACTTAGTTCTATTAGTTGAGGGAGAGGAATAAAATTGTTAGAGAACTATAAAGTAGAGTATTATGACTATGATTACTACAAAAATAAGGATCAAATAAGAAAAATTAAACCCCGTAAAAATAAATTTAAAAATATTGTCATGACTGTCTTGTTATGCAGCATTGCTGTATCTATTACATGCAGATACGTGAGGATAACCAGGCTGAATTATGACATAAACAGAATGGAAAATGAATTAATTACAATTAACGGAGAAAATCAAAACTTAAATGTAAAATTGGCTGAAACAGAAAATTTAAATGAAATAGAACGGATAGCCAGATCAAAATTACATATGCATGAACCAACGGAAGAAAATCTGGTATATGTTGTTGTAAATAATTATAATATAGCGAAGTCAGAATCATCCCAACAACGGATCAAAAATAGAGATTTTGATACCTTCTTTGTTAAAATTTTTGGAACAATAATAAGATAGTCCTGAGGTGATTGTGTTGCCCCCATCTTATAGTGGCATCAAAAAAAGGATCTTTATATTTTTAGTTACCCTAATGTTTCTGGGTTTGGGTCTAATAGTAAGACTGGCGTGGATACAACTGATTCAAGGGGACGAGCTGAAACAAAAAGCTCTGGAACAGTCTACTCTGGATATACTGGTAACACCAAATAGAGGAACAATATTTGATAGAAATGGTGAAGAATTAGCCGTTAGTGCCAGTGCAGGGATGGTTACAGCAATACCACGGAGTATAAAAGATCCAGAAAAAACAGCAAAAGAATTAGCTCCATTGTTAAATATGAAAGAGGAAGATATTTTAAAAAAAATAAATAACAAAAATTACCAGGAAGTGCTTTTAAAAAGAAAAGTTCCAAATGATATTGTATTTGAGATAAGGAAACGCAACTTAAAAGGCATAGAAATATCCAATGATACAAAGAGGTATTATCCTAATAATAATCTTGCCTCCCACATTCTCGGTTTTACCGGAACGGATAACCAGGGATTGGACGGATTGGAAGCTATGTATGACAGTATATTGACAGGAATCCCGGGGAGAATATCTACGCCTAAAGATGCGGGTGGAAGAAAAATTGATGACTCTACTTCGGAGTATTATAAACCGGAAGATGGTTATAACATAGTTTTGACCATAGATAAGGTGATACAGCATTATGTAGAAAAAGCCTTGGATCAGGCGTATGCTGAAACCAAACCATCAAAGGGGATAAGTGCAATAGTTATGGATCCACGTTCAGGTGAAATTCTGGCAATGGCTAATAGACCTGATTACAATCCTAATGATCCTTTTGCAGGCCCAAAAGATGAATGGTACAATTTATGGAGAAATTATGCTGTCTCCAATGTTTATGAGCCTGGTTCGGTATTTAAATCTATAACGGCAGCAGCAGGTCTTGAGGAGGGTGTAGTGACTCCAGAAGAAGAATTTTATGACCCCGGTTATATTATGGTTGCCGGACAAAGAATAAATTGTTGGAGATATTATAATCCTCACGGTCATGAGACATTTAAAGAGGGTGTCCAGAATTCGTGTAATGTGGTATTTGTAAATGTGGCGCAAAGATTGGGTAAAGATAAATTTTACAAATATATAAATGCTTTTGGGTTTGGACAAAAAACAGGTATTAGATTGCCTGGCGAAAGTACTGGTATAGTAAATCCTCTTGAAAAGGTTGGGCCGGTTGAATTGGCTACAATTTCTTTTGGGCAGGGTATTTCAGTTACACCTATACAGATGATAACTGCATTTTCGGCAATAGCAAATGGAGGAAAATTGTTACAGCCGTATCTGGTAAAAATGGTAACAGATGATGACGGCGATATAATAAAAGAATATGAACCAGTCCTGGTAAGGCAGGTAATTTCAGAGGAGACTTCGAAGGAGATGCGTGATATACTAGAAGGTGTTGTGGCTAACGGAACAGGCCATAGTGCTTATATAGACGGCTATAGAGTCGCAGGTAAAACAGGTACATCTGAAAAGTACCAGCCGGGTAAATACATAGCTTCTTTTGCAGCTTTTGCTCCGGCGAATGACCCACGTATTGCAGTCCTTGTTGTTATAGATGAACCCAACACTTTTTCTCACATGGGTGGAGCAATTGCTGCACCGGTAGTTAAAAATATTATATCAGATACATTACGTTATCTGAATGTGGAACCTCAGTATACAGAAACGGATTCCGAATATGTGCAGAAAGATGTGTCAGTTCCTGATTTAATTGGTAAAAACATTAGTGATGCTGCTAAATTACTCGATGGGTTAAAACTACAATATAACGTTGAAGGGATAGGCAGTAAAATAATAGACCAGATACCCAAACAAGGTGAAAAGATAAAAGAGGGGTCTATGGTTATACTATATCTGGATGGGAAAGGTGTTGGAAAAGTGAAGGTACCTGACTTAAAAGGAAAAACTATACGGGAAGCCAGTGATATTTTATCCTCGTATGGGCTTAAAATTAATATTAAAGGGGATGGATTTTGTATATCTCAAGATCCAGCAGCTGGTACGGAAGTAGAGCCAGGCAGCATTATTACCCTTCAATTTAAATCTAACGATATTCCTGAAGATTAATTGACACAGCTTATTTACAGTTAAAGGTAATAGGTGCTATACTATATGATGTTTAAATCAATGGAATGAGGAGGATATATGCTGTTATCAACATTGATTGATGGGTTAAAATACATAGATATAAGTGATTTCATTGACGTAGAGATTAAGGGAGTAGTATATGATTCTCGAAAAGTTGAAAATGGAGATATTTTTGTATGTATAAGCGGGTTTAAAACCGATGGCCATATGTATATTGATGATGCCCTGGCAAGGGGAGCCAAGGCTGTGGTTGTCGACAAGAATCACAAATTTATAGAAAATCATGTTCCATATATAATCGTCGAAGATACCAGAGATGCGCTTGCTTATTTATCAAGTAAAATATATGGATTTCCTTCCAGTAACTTTTGTCTCATTGGTGTAACAGGTACCAATGGTAAGACAACAGTTACTTTTTTGATAAGGAGTATATTGGAATACCTTGGGGAAAAAACCGGGCTTATCGGTACAATTAAAAATATTATAGGAGATGAAGAAATTCCATCTGAGCATACAACACCTGAAGCCTCTGATTTACAAAAATTCTTTCATGATATGTCTACAAGGGGTGTTAATTATTGTGTAATGGAGGTTTCTTCCCATTCCCTGGAACTTAAAAGAGTTGAATATGCAAATTTTAAAGTGGGAATATTAACCAATATAACACAGGACCATCTTGATTTTCATGGTACTATGGATAATTATGTAAATGCAAAAAGTAAGCTTTTTGAGAGGGCTACAGACTACGCTATTTTGAATGCTGATGATGACTATTTTGAGAGGATAAAAGCGAAATGCGATCAACAAGCCAGGATATTGACATATGGTATTAAAAATGGCGATGTTAGAGCCAGAATAAATAACTTGAAAATTGATCGGTCAAATTTTGATATAATAGTGGATGGTAAAGTTTTTAATGTAAATTATAAAGTGCCAGGACTATTTAGTGTTTACAATGCATTGGCTGCATTTTCTTCATTGTATGCCATTGGGTTCAGTCCAATAGATATTATTAAAGGCATGGAAAACTTTAATGGTGTTATCGGAAGATTTGAGGTTATGAATTTACCTACAAATTACAAAGTAGTGATAGACTATGCCCATACCCCTGATGGCCTATTGAATATATTAAATGCCATTAAAGGTTGTGAACATTCAAGAATTATTTCAGTATTTGGCTGTGGTGGTAATAGAGATAAGACTAAAAGACCATTGATGGGTAAAATCGCATGTGAATTATCGGATATTGTCATTATAACCTCAGATAATCCCAGGAATGAGAATCCCATGGATATCATAGAGGATATAGAGTCAGGGATAAAAGAAACTTTTTCTAATTATTATAAAATAGAAAACAGAAGAGAAGCAATAAAATTTGCTCTGGATCTGGCAAAAGATAATGATGTAGTTCTTTTAGCAGGGAAAGGTCATGAAACCTATCAAATTCTGGCTGACAAGACTATTCCATTTGATGAAAGAATAGTAGTAAAAGAAATTTTGGGGGTCAAGTAATGTTATCACTAAATGATGTTTTAGCTGCTACAAATGGTAGGTTAGTTAATAATATCTCAAACAACTTAAGTTTTACTGGTGTCTCAATCGATAGCCGTAATGTCGAATCTGGCATGCTTTTTATTCCATTGTCAGGAGACAGATTTGATGGACATGATTTTATACAAGATGCATCAAATAATGGAGCAATAGCTACTTTGACGCAATATGATGTTAGCGTAAATATGGATAATTTTCTTATTATAAGAGTAGAGGATACGCTGAAAGCACTTCAGGATCTATCAAGATATATCAGGAGAAAGTTTGATAGGGTAAAAATCATTGCAATAACAGGCAGCACAGGAAAGACAACCACCAAAAATTTTGTTACCTCAGTTTTGTCAGAAAGATATAAGGTATTGAGCAACAAAGGCAATTATAATAATCAAATAGGATTGCCGCTAACGCTTATCAATCTGGATGGCTCTTATGATATTGCAGTACTGGAAATGGGGATGAATTCTTTTGGTGAAATAAGGAATCTGAGTGACATTGCAAGACAGGATATTGCAGTTATAACAAATATAGGGACTGCCCATATAGGGAATCTTGGTTCCAGAGAAAATATTTTAAGGGCAAAGCTTGAGATAACAGAGTTCTTAAATAAAGATAATACAGCTTATTTTAATGGCGATGATGATCTGCTCAGTAAAGTAAATGGACTGTATAAAGTGCTGTATTTTGGTTTTGAGAATAATAATGACATTCAAGCCTTTGACATTAAGAACAATAAGGAAGATGGGATGGAATTTAATATAAAATATAAAAATTATCAGGGTCATTTTGTTATTAGATTACCTGGAAAACATAATATTATGAATGCATTGCCTGCTATTGCACTGGGATATGATTTCGGCTTGAAATGGGAAGAGATATATGATGGTTTGCTGAAAACTAAAAATGAAAAAATGAGATTGAAATTAATAAATATAAATAGCATGCGGCTTATTGATGATACATATAATGCTAATCCTGATTCAATGAAGGCAGCAATTAACTTCTTGGTAGATGTATCAATGTATAGCAGAAAGGTAGCTATACTGGGTGACATGCTTGAATTGGGTGAATTTGCTGTGCAGTCTCATAAAGATATAGGAAAATATTGTTATATATCTGGTGTTGATGTTCTAATTACATATGGTAACATGGCAAAATATATTGCGGAAGGTGCAGTGAGTTCAGGGATGAATCCAAATGATGTGTATTACTTTGAGGATAAAGCTGAACTGAAGAAAAACCTATCGACTATAATCAAAAGTGATGATATTGTGTTGGTTAAGGGTTCCAGAGGGATGAAAATGGATGAAATAGCTGAATACTTGGGGGAAAAATAAGATGGATTTACAATTGAATTCAATTTTTAATGATAGCATTTTTGTTAATTTAATGTTAATGACGGTACTGTCCTTTATTATCTGCCTCTTTATATCACCGCCAATCATTGAAAGACTCAGGCGTCTGAAATTTGGTCAGGCGATTCGAGAGGATGGCCCAAAGACTCACCTTTCTAAAGCGGGCACTCCTACTATGGGCGGTATCATATTTTTATTAACATCTTTATTATTGGCATTTATTTTAATACCCAATAGTACTGACAAATGGGCATTGATCTTTTTGACCCTGGCGTTTGGCATTATTGGTTTTTTAGACGATTATATTAAAGTGGTCAGGAAAAGGAGTCTTGGTCTTAGGGCTACACAAAAACTTATTTCACAGTTTGTCATTAGTTTTATTTTTGCGTACTATGTATATTTATCCCATGGAAGTGAAATATATATACCTTTTATTAAATCAAATATAGATATTGGGATTTATTTTATACCTTTTATTGTATTCGTAATTGTAGGAACTGTTAATAGCGTAAACTTAACCGATGGTCTTGACGGCCTGGCCGCAGGGGTTACTTTTATTGTTTCTGCTTTTTTTACATTAGCAGGTTTGATAACAGGTAATATTGCAACTATGCTGTTTGGAAGTTCAATAACAGGGGCTGTGTTAGGGTTTCTTCGTTACAATGCCTATCCAGCTGAAATATTTATGGGCGACACAGGTTCTCTGGGATTGGGCGGGGCTGTTGCAGGTATGGCAGTAATTTCAGGCATGCCATTGATCTTACCAATAGTAGGCGGAATTTACGTTATTGAAGCATTATCCGTAATTTTACAGGTATTATCTTTTAGATTAACAGGAAAAAGGATTTTTAAGATGAGTCCATTGCATCACCATTTTGAGATGATGGGATGGCATGAGACAAAGGTCGTGAATATGTTTATAGCTCTGACGTTTATTTTAGCGGTTGTAGGTTTTATAGCTTTATATTGATGATTGGGGTGCTGTAAATGGTTAAAAGAGTTCTTATAGTTGGGCTGGGAAAAAGTGGAGTTGCTACTGCTGAGACATTGAATACTCTGGGATATGAAATACATGTATATGACAGAAAACCATATGATCAATTAGAAGGTATTGATGTATTAAAAAAGTTATCGGTCAAATGGGTTGTAGATGATCCGAAAGATTATGTTAAAAATATTGACATTATTGTGATTAGCCCAGGCGTTCCTTTGGATCAGGAATTCATTATCGAAGCACAAAACAGAGGTATTGAAGTAATTTCTGAAGTCGAGGCAGCATACAGACTTGCAAAAGCGCCGATAATTGCTGTGACCGGTACCAACGGAAAGACAACGACTACCTCACTGACAGGTGAATTATTCAAGAATGCTGGTTATAAAACAAGGGTATGTGGGAATATTGGTAAACCATTAATTTATGACTGTTATGAGGCGGGCAAAGATGAGGTTATTGTGGCAGAGATTAGCAGCTTCCAGCTGGAATCGATAAAATACTTTCGCCCTCATATAGCAGCGATGTTGAATATAACACCTGATCATCTTGATAGGCATAAGACGATGGAAAATTATATTTATACCAAATCAAAAATTTTTATTAATCAGGATAGATCTGATTATGCAATATTAAATTATGACGAACCAAATACTTGGGGACTACACAAGGAGATTAATTCGCAGATTATACCATTCAGCCGAAAAGAGAAACTCAATTATGGTCTATATATAGATGATGAAAAAATAATTGCAAAGATTCGTGACAGAGAAGAAAAAATAATGAATGTGAATGATATATATATTCCGGGCAAACATAACCTTGAAAATTCCCTTGCAGCCTGCGCTATTGCAAAGGCATGGGGCATTGATGATGAAATTATAGAATATACATTGAAAACATTCAAGGGTGTTGAACATCGTATTGAGTTTGTGAAGGAAATAAATGGAGTAAAATTTATTAATGATTCTAAAGGCACCAATCCGGATGCGGCAATTAAGGCAATTGAAGCAATCAAGGGCAATATAATTCTTATTGCTGGTGGATATGACAAGGGAAATGATTACTATGATTTTATAAAGAGTTTTGATGATAAGGTTAAATATATGATTCTTATAGGTGAAACTGCCGAAAAGATTAATAAACAGGCAATGTCTCTTGGATTTACAAATATTATTAGGGCAGATACCCTAAAGGAGGCAGTTGATAGAGCATATCAACTGGCGGAAAAAGGTGATACAGTATTGTTATCTCCAGCATGTGCCAGTTGGGACATGTTTAAAAACTTCGAAGAGAGAGGAAATCTGTTTAAGTCATATGTGAATGCGCTCAGGGGGTAAAATTATGCCAAAAAAAGGAGTTTGTGATTATAATTTGCTGATGATAGTAACAGTACTCCTTGCTATCGGTATTGTGATGGTTTTCAGCGCCAGTTCTGTTTCTGCGTACTTTAAAATGGGCGATCCGTACTATTTTTTGAAAAGGCAACTGCTATGGGGAATAATTGGATATGGCGTTATGATATTTTTCATGAATTATGAATACTGGAGATTAAAAAAGTATTCAAATATTATCATGCTTGTTACTATATGCGCTTTGGGCGCTGTATTGATCCCGGGTATTGGAATTGAGATAAATGAAGCAAGAAGGTGGCTTGGTATTGGAGGTATTACAATACAGCCAAGTGAAATAGCGAAGATTGGAGTTGTTTTGTTTATGTCCGCCCGCCTGAGTGAAAATGACAGGGAGAAACTACATAATTTTTTTAAGGGGTTGGTGCCGTATCTTTTGTTTCTTGGTATTATTTTTATGTTGATAGTTATGGAACCAAATTTGAGTACAGCAGGAATAATATTAATAGTTGGTCTGGTCATTTTATACACTGCTGGAGCCAGAATATCCCACATTGTTTTACTTATTTTTAGTGGTATTGGCCTGGCCTCTGGATTGATAGCTTCAGGTATGTATGAACACTGGCAGGAACGAATACTGGGTTTTCTTGACCCGTGGTCTGATGTGAGTGATACAACCTATCAGATCATTCAATCGCTCTATGCACTTGGTTCGGGAGGATTATTTGGTGTTGGGTTGGGTAAGAGCAGGGAGAAGCTTCTTTATATACCTGAACCACAAAGTGATTTTATATTTTCAATAATAGGAGAGGAATTGGGGTTTATTGGTACATCCGTGATTGTTATTCTTTTTGTTGCATTGATTATACGCGGATTGAGGATTGCAGCACGCTCAAAAGATTTATATGCAATATTGATTGCTACTGGTATCACATCAATAATTGGGATACAGGCATTGATGAATATAGCTGTAGTTACCTCTTCTATGCCAGTTACAGGGGTGCCACTGCCTTTTATTAGTGCGGGTGGGTCATCAATGGTATTTACAATGGCTGGAGTTGGAATACTCCTGAATATTTCCAGATATATTGAATAGGAGATAAAAATTATGAAAGTGCTGATTGCAGGTGGCGGTACAGGAGGACATATATATCCCGGTGTGGCAATTGCAAAAGAATTAAAAGAGAAAGATTCTAAAGTAGAAATACTGTTTGTTGGAACTGAAAATGGGCTTGAAAACAAAATTGTGCCCAAAGAGGGTTTTAATTTAAAGACCATTCGCTCGAGGGGTTTTAATAGAAAAGCTATGTTTGATAATTTTAAAACGCTGACGATTAACATATTGGGACTGCAGGATGCATATAGAATTGTCTCTGAATTTAAACCGAATATTGCCATAGGAACAGGCGGCTATGTAACTGGACCGGTAATATTAATATGTTCTTTAATGAATATTAAGACTATAATACATGAATCGAATGTAATACCTGGTGTTACAAATAAAATATTATCAATATTTGTTAATATTATAGCATTAAGCTATGAAGATACAAAAAAATATTTAAAAGGTGTTGAAAGAAAAATAATAGTCACAGGGAATCCTGTACGTAAAGACTTATTTAATTATAATAAAATTGAATCAAAACATAGCCTTGGCTTTGATGCGCAAAAGCCCCTAATTGTATCGGTAGGCGGGAGTAGGGGGGCATCTAATATAAACCGTGCTGTACTAAATTATTTACAAAAGTTTTTACCTGCAGATCTACAGTTTTTATTTATAACAGGTGAGAACCAGTATGAAAACATTACTAAACAGATTGATATTTCTGCTCACAAAAATGTAAAAATAATTCCATATGCATATAATATGCCTTTGGTGTATGCGGCTGCGGATCTTATTATATGCAGGGCTGGTGCAATGACCATATCCGAATTGGCAGCTTGTGCAAAACCTTCCATACTCATACCATCTCCATTTGTTGCAGAAAATCATCAAGAGTACAATGCAAGGGCACTTGAAAAAGTAGGAGCTGCAAAGGTTATTTTGGAAAAAGATTTAAACGAGGATATTTTGAGAAATTATATAAATGAGGTAATTTATAACAGGGAAAAGCTAAAAGAAATGGGAGAAAAGGCAAGATCAATATCCAAGCCAGATGCTCTGAGTGAAATCATAAAGCTAATATATAAGTTAATAGGACCATAGTGTGTAACACCCTACTCTGCTCTTACATATTATAAAAATGTAGTAAAGAGCACGAGGAGGGTTAATATGAGCAAATATAAAGTAAGTGGAGGCAAAAAGTTAAGTGGGTCAATCGAAATTGGTGGGGCCAAAAATGCAGCATTGCCTATAATAATAGCAACTTTATTAGCCAGGGGTATATCTATCATACATAATTGTCCTTATTTAGAAGATGTAAATATTCTAATTGAGATATTAAAAGAGATAGGCTGTAAAATTAAGTATGAAAATCATACACTTGTAATTGATACATCGGATGTATACTCTACAGATTTATCTTTTGGTCTTTGTGAAAAAATAAGGCCTTCAATTTTGTTAATAGGTGCTTTAATAGCAAATTATGGTATAGTTAACATAACTTATCCTGGAGGTTGTGAAATTGGTCCCAGACCCATTGATTTGCACCTGAAGGGTTTAAGGGCTTTGAATATTAATATTAAAGAACTTCATGGAATAATTAATGCGACTTCATCTAAACTAAATGGAAATGAAATTTTGCTGGATTATCCTAGCGTCGGTGCTACGGAAAATATTATGTTAGCTGCCTGCCTTGCTGAAGGTGATACTATAATACGAAATGCAGCTAAGGAACCAGAAGTAATTGATTTGCAGAATTTTCTTAATTTAATGGGTGCAAATATAAGCGGTGCTGGTACCAATTATATATATATACGTGGTACAGATAAGCTTAATCCTGCTGAATATTCAATAATTCCTGACCGCGTAGCGGCAGGCACTTATATGATAGCTGCAGCAATAACCGGCGGAGAAATTGAATTGAAAAATGTTATAAGCGAGCATCTTCAGCCTATCATTGCAAAGCTCAAGGAATGTGGTTGTATGATTACAAGTAATGGGAATCTATTTTTAAGAGCTCCAGCTAAAGTAAAGGCGCTGGATATAATTAGGACCCTTCCATATCCGGGTTTTCCTACGGATTTACAGGCTCCAATTATGGCGCTAATGTCTATAGCAAAAGGTACTACAATAATTACAGAAACTGTTTTTGAGAATAGATTCAATCACGTTGAAGAGCTAAAAAAGATGGGCGCTGATATACGAGTTGACGGAAGAATTGCAGTTGTGAAGGGTGTAGAAAGCCTGTGCGGTTCTAATGTAACTGCAAAGGATTTAAGAGGAGGTGCAGCCCTGGTGCTGGCTGGCCTGGCCGCATATGGTGAAACTATAGTAGATAAAAGCGAACATATAGATAGAGGTTACGAATGCTTTGATGATATTTTAAGAGACCTTGGGGCTGAAATTTATAAGATATGATGTGATGATGATGAATGCAAAGGTTTATAAATTTCCGAATAAAAAGAAAAGATATTTCAAATTCAGTTTAATAATTGCCTTTTTAAGCATATTGTTGTTGTTTTTTTATATTTTGAATACCTATATCTTTGT
>JASEJQ010000059.1 GCA_030016635.1 Thermoanaerobacteraceae bacterium
ATCTCAATGATAACAGAGGATTTTGGGTATGTTGAACTGTTAAACTTGGGAGGATATGCAAAAAATTGCTATATAAAAACCGGGGTGGGCTTTTGCTCACCCTTTTATTTGTGCTATAATAGCCACAAGAGGTGGTGCAATGGGATTAGAGCCTTATGTTTCCGTAATATACAGAGGAGAGAGTGAGTTTATAGATAAAAAGTCACGCTTTTTTGGACATTCTATGAGGGTATCCTGTGAGGATGAGGCTCTTTTATTCATAGAAGAGATGAGGAATTTATTCAGGGATGCAACTCATAATGTCTTTGCGTACAAAATAAGAGGGGGCCTTATGAGATACAGTGATGACGGTGAGCCTTCAGGTACTGCAGGTCTACCTGTGCTTGATGTGATAAACAATATGGGTATCATAGATGTGGCAGTTGTGGTTACCAGATATTTTGGCGGGACGCTTTTGGGACGGGGAGGCCTGGCCAGAGCCTACTCAAGGGCAACACGTGATTCACTGATTCAGGGAAAGATAGCAACCTTTACACCCTTTTATCTGGTAAGACTGATTTTTGATTATTCCATACTGGGCAGACTGGACAATTATCTTAATGATAAGGTGTATATTAAAGATAAAATATACACGGACAGGATTGAGTATAAATTTTATATGCAAATAGATAAGAAGGATAGAATCCTGAAAGATGTAAAAGAGTTTTCGGCTGGCAGATGTATGGCAGAGATAGAAGATGAAGTTTATCTTCCTGTATTAGAAGGCAATCCAATAATATAAAGAGAAAATATATTTATGGAAGAGCTGGTCAATGAGGCATTATCGAAGAAGATATGGTCAGTGGTGGGTGCAACCCCAAGGACTGAAAAGTTTGGCTATAAAATATATAAGACTACGGGTACACAGTATATCCAGTAAATTCCAATTATGACGAGGTTGACGGCGACAGGTGCTACAGTGACTTAAAGTCACTGCCTGAGGTGCCCGAAGCGGTAGATATGGTGATAGCCCCACAGCGTGCTGAAGCAACTATAAGAGAGGCAGCCTCCTTGGGATGAAAATTTATCTGGTTTCAGCCAGAGGCAGAGAGTGATGAGGTAATTTCCTTAGGGGAGAGTCTTGGTCTTAAGGTGATGCATCATGACTGTGTCATGCAGAGGCTCTCAAAAAGATAATTGCTGTGATGTTATTGACATGCAGTGAGGATTATTGAAGCAAAATCATTTTTTGGTATCGCTCAATATTTCATAGAGCCCCATTATAAGGAGGAATACAGCAAATATCCTTTTCAATATCAGGGATGAAAGAGTTATAGCTATATACGATCCAGCGATGCTGCCAATTATGCCTCCGATTATAAGGGGAAGCAGATATTTAAGTACAACATTTTTTTGTCTGAGGTGTATAATTAATGCTACAATGGCCATGGGTATAAATGTGATAAGGTTTACGCTCTGCGATGTATGCTGATTCACATTTAAAAATATTGTGAGGGCAGGTATCAGTATAGTACCCCCTCCAATACCCATGCCGCCAATTATTCCGGCGGCCAGGCCAATTGCAAAAAGTATCAATTAAACCACATCCTGATTGCAGCTGCTATCATAAAAATGCCAAAAATTTTTTTAAGCATGCTGGAGTTGATTCTATTTAGCAACGAGGCGCCTATGTATCCGCCTACAACGCTTCCCATGCCAACCTTAATGGTAAGCGGCCAGTCGGTTATCCCATGAAAGGCATAAACTAAAGAGCTTGCTATAGTAAGCGGCAAAATAACAGCTATAGCTGTGGCGTGGCATTTATGCACCTCGGTCTTCATGATAAGGTTTAGGGCCGGGACAACAATAGTACCACCGCCTGATCCGAAAAGGCCATTTAATATTCCTGTTATAAGACCTATTGTAGAGAGTTTTGCAAATTCTATTATGTGCATTTTCCACCTTCTTTAATTTGTCTGTATTATCAATGCGTGTAATCAAGGAAGCAGATCCTTATGGATACGATAGGTGTATAATCATCATTATTTATATTAATACATTAATTACTAACTTCGTTGCAGATAATATTAATAATATTATTACCATGGGAGGTTTTAAATATGTTAGTAAACAGGATATATGAGCTTATTGGCAATACTCCGACAATTAAATTGAATAACGTAGTGGATGAGGACAGTGCTGGAGTATATGTAAAGCTGGAGTATTTTAATCCCGGAGGAAGTGTAAAAGACAGAATAGCACTGAATATGATTGAGGATGCAGAAAAGAAGGGTGTATTAAAGCCAGGCATGACAATAATTGAGCCTACAAGCGGAAATACAGGAATTGGCCTGGCCATGGTAGGAGCTTCCAGAGGCTACAGGGTTGTCCTTGCTATGCCGGAGACCATGAGTATTGAAAGAAGGAAGCTATTAAAGGCCTATGGAGCTGAAATAATCCTTACACCCGGTCTGGAAGGCATGAAAGGTGCAATAAGAAAAGCAGAAGAACTTCTCAAAGAGAATGACGATTATTTTATGCCCCAGCAGTTTGAAAATCCGGCCAACCCGGCGGTGCACGAAAAGACAACAGCGCAGGAGATACTTAAAGATATAGGAAATGACATTGATGCTTTTGTGGCTGGCGTTGGGACAGGTGGTACCCTGACCGGTGTGGGAAAGGTACTTAAAAATGAAATCCCCACTATAAGGCTATTTGCTGTAGAGCCTGATGCCTCACCGGTATTATCCGGAGGAGCACCTTTACCCCATAAAATACAGGGCATTGGTGCAGGATTTATTCCTTCTGTACTTGATACCTCACTTATCGATGAGGTAATCAGGGTAAGGGATGAGGACGCTATGGAGACTGCAAGGCAGGTCGGCATTAAAGAGGGTATTTTGCTGGGCATATCCAGCGGAGCTGCTATCTACGCTGCCTTGAAGGTTGCTAAGAGGCTGGGCCCGGGCAAAAAAGTCCTGGCAGTGGCTCCTGATACTGGAGAGAGATATTTAAGCACCGAGCTTTATAAATATGAGGAGGTATAAAGATGAGTGTAGAAATACTGGCAGGAAAAATCGTAAACTGGATGAAGGACTGCGTCAAGGATGCAGGAGCTGATGGCATTGTGGTGGGGCTGAGTGGTGGGATAGACTCATCGGTTGTAGCTGCTCTGGCAAAGAGGGCTTTTCCTGAAAACTCTCTGGGTGTAATCATGCCCTGCCACAGCAACCCTATAGATGAGGAGCATGCACGCATTCTGGCAGACACTATAAACATTGAAACAAAAAAAGCTGTTTTAGACACTGCATATGATGAGCTATTAAGAATATACGGCGCAGGTGAAGATACCCCGCGTCTTGCTCTGGCAAATATTAAACCGAGGCTCAGGATGATTACCCTTTATTTCTTTGCCAACAGCAGAAATTATATTGTGGCGGGTACTGGAAACAAGAGCGAGCTTATTGTTGGCTATTTCACCAAGTACGGTGACGGCGGCGTGGATATACTGCCGATAGGTGGGCTGGTAAAGACTCAGGTGAGGGAACTGGCAACATATCTGGGTGTGCCTCAGGTTATAATAGATAAGCCGCCTACAGCAGGATTATGGGATAATCAGACTGATGAAAAGGAGATGGGCATTACTTATGAGGAACTGGATAGGTATATACTTACTGGCCTGGCCAGGCCAGAGGTCAGGGCAAAAATTGATGCTATGAACAAAAGGAGCGAGCATAAAAGGAGAATGGCCAGGGTATTTGAAGAATAAGATTGATTTACCCCTTTGATTTTTTATGATAAAATAGAGTATGGTCTATTCATCGAATGAATAAGATGTAGTAATAATATACTGACCGTTTTTAATTGTTTAAAGGAGGTAAATTTATGTCCGGTCATTCAAAATGGGCTAATATAAAACATAAAAAAGAAAAGAGTGATGCTCAAAAGGGAAAGATATTCACAAAGCTGGCCAAGGAGATAATTATAGCTGCCAGAGAGGGTGGGGGAGACCCTGAAAGCAATTCCAGGCTTCGTGATGCCATTGAAAAAGCCAAGGAGAACAATATGCCCAATGACAATATAACGAGGGCTGTGAAAAGAGGTTCTGGTGAACTTGATGGTGAAGCTCTGGAAGAGGTTACTTATGAAGGTTATGGTCCCAGTGGAGTAGCAGTTATTGTTGAAGCAATGACAGATAATAGAAACAGGACTGCAGCCGAGATGCGTCATATATTTGATAGAAGCGGTGGGAGTCTTGGCGCCTCAGGATGTGTGGCATGGATGTTCGATAAGAAGGGACTTATTGTTATCGATGGGAATGGCGTAAATGAGGACGAACTGATGATGGTCGCACTGGATGCTGGTGCAGAGGACATCATAAATAATGGAGATGATTTCGAGGTATATACAAGTCCTGAGGACTTCAGCGAGGTAAAAAGCAAGATAAAAGATGCAGGATATACAATAATAGATGCTGAGGTCAGGATGATTCCTCAGAATACTGTTAAATTGGATATTGACGCATCACAGAAAGTGCTTGCACTGATTGACAGGCTTGACGAGCATGATGATGTGCAAAATGTGTATCACAACCTGGAAATACCTGAAGAACTGTTAGATGAAGAAGAGGAGTAGGTAAAAACCCTACTCCATTTTTTTTAGACTGATTTTTTCCTCTTTAGTTAGCACTTTATTAAGGTCCAACATAATAAGAAGCCGCTTGTCCAGCTTACCAATCCCCTGTATGTAGTCTTTGTCTATGCCGACAGTTACATTGTCTATTGATTCTATGTCTTCTTCATTTAGTCTCAAAACCTCTGTAACATTATCCACTATAAAACCTATTGTTTTGCTGTCGGCGTTGGTTATAATAATCCTTGTATCTTCATTTATTCCCCCTTCTTGTAGATTAAACCGTTTTTTGAGGTCAATGACAGGTATTATTTTACCGCGGAGGTTTATTACCCCTTCAACAAAACGAGGGGCGTCGGGAAGTTTTGTAATTTCTTGCATTCTGATTATTTCTACCACTTTCATTATGTCCACGCAATATTCTTCACCCAGCAGTTTAAAGACAACGACCTGTTTTTCTGCCATCTCTCTCTCCCCTTTCTATTTTTAATTATATATTTGAAGATATATAAAATCAAATAAATTGTATATTATACATATTTCTGGAAATAATATGGAAGAAGGAGGTGTTGGTTTTGTTTACCAGAAGGAGGAATAGAAATGTACTGTATATTATCCTGCCCATTCTCCTGATAGCCGGATTCTCAATAAGCTATTTTATAAATTATGATAGCAGAGATAACGTAAAGCAAAAACCATTGGTAGAAAAAGAGCAGGTCATAGAGACTGCACCGTCAACCAAAAAAATAATTGAGCCTGACGCAAAGGTTTTATATGAAAGACTGTACAAATCATGCAACGAGATATATACAGAGGAGGACAGTGTTAGCACGGAATATGTGGGGCTCAACGAAGAAGAATTTGCCAGGGCATATAAGGGGTGGATGATAAGGTCATTTTCACCGACATATATACAACTTTATAGGGAAGAAGATGGATACTGTCCAAGACATTATATTATAGGAGAAAAGAATGGGTATATAGTCGTATTTAAAAATACTACAGATAAAGGCCTTACTCCAGTACAGTTTACGGATATTCTTGTGGCATCTTTAAGGAGTGAATATCAAGAAAACATTAAAAAGGGCATTGTGGTTGATTCGGAAGAAAGGGTATATCAAATCCTTGCAGATATAAGCAGCTAATAATTGATATAAATGAGTTATGTAGGATACTTAAAACATCATATAAGAAGGTACTGCCCCAGTACCTTCTTATAATTTTGTGTTTATGTATACCCTTTTATATGGTAAAATGAAAAATGGAGTTGATGATATGATAGTTTTAGGTATAGACCCCGGGATTGCTATAATGGGTTATGGTATTGTAGAATACGATAGAAATAGTTTTAAAATTATAGATTATGGCGCTGTTACAACTCCTGCAGGTATGCCTACCCAGGACAGGTTGAGATACATATACAAGGGCATAGATACATTAATCAAGATGGCCAGGCCAGACTGCGCTGCCATCGAAGAGCTTTTTTATTTTAAAAATCAGAAGACTATAATAACGGTGAGCGAGGCGAGAGGGGCTGCCATTACTGCCTGCGCCAACAATGAACTTGAGGTATATGAGTACACTCCTTTGCAGGTAAAGCAGGCCGTTGTCGGGTATGGAAATGCCGACAAGAGACAGGTGCAGTTTATGGTCAGAGCGCTTTTGAATTTGAAAGAGGTGCCAAAGCCTGACGATATAGCTGATGCGCTTGCAGTATCCATATGCCACTGCCACAGTATGAACGCCCGAGAGCGAGGTGTACTTTGATATGGTTGAGTATATTAAGGGTCGGTTAAAGGGTTTTAACGATAGCACAGCGGTGCTGGAAGTCGGCGGATTCGGCCTGGCCGTACGAGTGAGCAATAACACTATAGACAGACTACCCTCATTGGATGAAGAAGCATTTCTGTATATCTACGCAGAAATACGCGAAAATGACATAACCCTTTATGGATTTGCAGATGAAGAGGAAAGGTGGGCTTTTTTGGACCTGATATCGGTTAACGGTGTTGGCCCAAAGATAGCCTTGAATATTCTTTCAAGATATAATTACGAAGAACTTTATATGTATATATCCAGTAAAAACACTGCTGCACTGGAGAGCATTCCGGGAGTTGGCAAAAAGACAGCATCACGGATCATCACAGAACTGGAAGATAAAGCAAGAAAGAGACCTCAAGCCGTTGTAACTGCAAACAGGGACATTGAAGAAGAGGCAATAGCAGCCCTCATGGGGTTGGGATACACCAGGATAGAGGCTGCAAGTGCCGTAGGCAGGGTTTCCGGGTCATCTGTGGAAGCGGTGCTGGTAGAAGCATTAAAGATACTGGGACGGTGATAAAAGGTGGAGGATAGAATAGTTACTTCGCAGTATTTAGAAGACGATAGGGATATAGAGCCATCCTTAAGACCACAAAAACTGAATGAATATATAGGCCAGAAGAGAGTAAAGGACAAGCTGTCTATTTTTATTTCTGCGGCCATGGCAAGACATGAACCTCTGGACCATGTACTTCTATATGGCCCTCCTGGCCTTGGGAAGACTACCTTAGCAGGTATAATAGCCAATGAAATGGGTGTTAACATACGCATCACATCGGGACCAGCACTGGAAAAGAGCGGTGACTTAGCTGCTATCCTTACCAATCTAAATGAGAATGATGTGCTTTTCATTGACGAGATTCATCGCTTAAATAGAAGTGTGGAAGAGATACTTTATTCTGCCATGGAGGATTTTGCCCTGGATATTATTGTGGGTAAGGGTCCCAGCGCCCGCTCAATAAGGCTGAGCCTACCGCGTTTTACACTTATTGGAGCAACAACCAGGATAGGCCTGCTTTCCTCTCCTTTAAGGGATCGTTTTGGTGTGATCGACAGGTTGGATTTTTATGATACTGAAGAGCTTATGGAGATCATAAAACGTTCCGCAAAGATTCTCAATATTGATATTGACGAGGAGGGTGCAAAGGAGATTGCTCAGAGGTCGAGGGGAACACCGAGGGTGGCCAACAGACTTTTAAAACGTGTCAGAGACTATGCGCAGGTCAAGTCCATGGGAAGAATTGACCTTAATACGTCCAGAGATGCCCTTAAGCTGTTAGATGTAGATGAGAAGGGCTTGGATGACATAGATAGAAGGTTTCTTCTCTGCATTATTGAGAAATTCGGAGGCGGACCGGTTGGTCTTGAGACTATAGCAGCCTCGATAAGCGAAGAGGCTGATACCATTCAGGATGTGTATGAACCATATCTATTACAGCTTGGGTTTATTAAAAGAACACCCAGGGGTAGGATAGCGACTGATAGGGCCTTTAAATATTTCAATATTCCCATACCGGATAATTAAATCTACATTAGGAGTGATAATAGTGAAACGTATTGGCATATTCATCATTGTAATGATTATGATTATATCTATAACGGGAGTTTCTGCAGTTTACGCAGATAGTGATTTACCCGACAGTATAAGAGTTGGACTATGCTATAATTCGACGGCCATGAATACTGTGGATATCACTTCTGATGGAGGTATAGAGATATTCATGCATAAAAATGATATCTACGATAAATTAATAACAATAACAGACACTGATACACTCAAGGTCATTAAGGATGGATACTACACATTCTCCAATGGTGTTTATACAATGCAGGACATACCTCAAGGGGCTGATGCTGGCCCATACCACATGCAGATTTCCAGCTATGATAGCGTGGATGATGCGATGAAAGAAGTGCAGGTGCTGGAAGCTGGTGGTTATGATGCATATCTGGCATATAACGATGGCTATGAGGTATGGGTGGGGAATTATTTAGATGCCTCCAATGCCAGTTCATCAGGACTGAATGGCAATGTGATTGACGGTTCAAGAGATGTTATTCTGGTAAAACAGAACGGAAATACTATACTGGCTTTTGTTAACAGGGAAGGGAATGAACTATATTTAAAACCGTTAAGTGGATATATTTATGAAATGGGTAAACCATATAGAGGAGATATCTCCTTCATAAGAAATAATTCCAGCGATATGACAGTTATAAATATACTTCCTATTGAAGAATATCTTTATGGTGTACTGCCCAATGAAATGCCGTCCATTTGGCCTGAGGAAGCTCTGAAGGCTCAGGCAGTAGCCGCAAGGACATACGCTGTCTATAACATTATGTATAATGATAAATTTAAATCCTTGGGGTTTGATGTGGGCTGCTCAACAGACAGTCAGGTATATAAGGGGAAATCAACAGAATCCCCTGTCACAAACAAGGCTGTGGACATGACAAGAGGCATTGTGCTTGAGTATAATGGCAAGCCAATAGAGGCTTTCTTCCATTCTCATAGTGGGGGTTATACAGCAGATATATCCGATGTGTACTCATCCTCATCACCGGTATTTGTTGGCAAAGAGGACCCATACTCTCTTGGCTACGCTGCCTCTTATGATGAGTGGAGAGTAACCCTCAGTGCGGAGGATTTGCTTAATAAGATAATACCCACAAAGGGAGATATAGGTATGATAAACAGCCTTAGTTTGACACGGTCTTATACCGGCAGAGTGCTGGAAATGGATATTGATGGCATGAAAGGCAGTGCTGTAATGAAAAAGAATGAGATAAGAAATGCATTTGGACTTAAGAGTACGTTGTTTGATATGGAAACAGACTCTGATATTTATGTTATGAATTCATCAGGGCTGATTGAGAAAAAAATGCCGAGGGAATTGTTTTTAACAGCAGAAAGCAATGGTGTAAATGTTTATGCTGGTGGAAATTTATACAGTATGGGCTACAATGTTATGAAGGAAATTCCTTTTTATCCGTCTCTCTTTATCATAAAGGGGAGCGGATATGGCCATGGGGTTGGGCTGAGCCAGTATGGAGCCCGGGGCATGGCGGATAAAGGGTTTGGGTTTGTAGATATATTGAAATACTATTATAATGATGTAGATGTATATGATACAATAAATGATAGACATATATAGGAGATGGTCATTTGAATGTACATGACTTTTATTTTGAACTTCCTGAGGAATTTATAGCTCAGGAACCCCTTCAGGAGAGGGATAAAGCAAAGCTGATGGTGCTCCACAAGGATACCGGTGAGATAGAGCACAGGGTTTTTACGGACATTATTGATTATCTTCAACCCAGTGATTGCCTTGTATTAAATGATACCAGGGTGATACCGGCAAGACTTCTGGGGAGAAGGTCTGATACTCTGGGTAAGATGGAGTTTGTACTTTTAACTAATAAGGGTGGTGATGTATGGGAGGTATTGGTTAAACCAGGCCGAAGGGCAAGGATAGGTTCTAAATTTGTGTTCGGAGACGGTGAGCTTACAGCAGAGGTTCTTGATGAGACTAAAAGTGGGACACGATTTGTCAGGTTTTATTATAATGGGGTATTTGACCAAATACTGGACAAACTTGGGAAAATGCCGCTGCCTCCGTATATAAAAAAGCAGCTTGATGACAATGAGATGTACCAGACTGTTTATTCAAAGCACGAGGGGTCAGCAGCAGCTCCAACAGCGGGACTTCATTTTACAAAGGATCTGCTTAATGACATCGAGGAAAAGGGTGTCCATCTGGTATATATAACTCTCCATGTGGGTCTGGGGACCTTCAGGCCTGTAAAGGTGGAAAGGGTAGAAGAGCATGAAATGCATTCGGAGTTTTTTATTGTGAGTCAGGAGGCTGCAGATATTATAAATAAGGCAAAGAGGGAAGGCAGAAGAATATTTTCTGTAGGGACTACCTCTACCAGGACTCTGGAATCCTCATGTGATAATGAAGGAAATGTCCTGCCTCAGAGCGGCTGGACTGATATATTTATTTATCCAGGCTATAGGTTCAAGACAATAGACGCTTTGATAACAAATTTTCATCTCCCGGAATCGACTCTTATAATGCTTGTAAGTGCCCTGGCTGGAAGGGAAAATATTTTAAATGCATACAGGGTAGCTGTGGAGAACCGATATAGATTTTTCAGCTTTGGTGATGCGATGCTCATAGTTTAATAAATTTAATAGAGTGGGGGATAAATTAGTGCATAAAAAATCTCTAAAAAAGAGCCTTGTAAATTTGACCCTGTTTTTAGAGACGTTTACAGCGCTTTTTATAATTGCAGCGGTAATAATAAGTTTTACTGACCTGGCCAAGTATGTTTATCAGATATTGTTTTCCAATCAGACTTCATCTTATGACCTTTTAACTAATTTCCTTGGCCATGCCCTTTTGATGGCTGTAGGTGTGGAGCTGGTGGTCATGCTTATTAATCATACACCAGGCAGTATTATAGAGGTGCTGCTTTTTGCTATTGCCAGGAAAATATTAATTGGCAGTAAGGGCATGACTGATTTTATACTGGGAATACTGGCTATAGCGGGTGTATTTGCTATAAGGAAGTATCTTTTTGTTGAGGATATATCCGGTAGAAGGGGCATAGTTTTAAGTGCCATAACGCCAATTAAGGAGGTTAACCGTTTAGTAGGGATTAATTTACCTGAAGATTATGCCAACACTATCGGCGGGCTTCTGTCACGCTATGCAAAGGAGCATAATCTTGAGCTGAGGGAAGGAGTAAAACTTACCATATATAACGCTGAAGTAGAAATTGCCAAAATGACGGGTAGTTTGATTGAAAAAGTAAGATTCAACAGGGAATTAGACGAGGAGGAATAATCAGATTGGGACAGTTCAGGTATGAGCTTATAAAGGAAGAAAAAAATACCCATGCTAGGCTAGGCAGGATTTATACACCTCATGGGATTATTGAGACACCAATCTTTATGCCTGTGGGTACTCAGGCTACTGTGAAAGCAATGACACCGGAAGAGCTTAAGGAAATTGGTGCACAGATTATATTGTCCAATACCTACCACCTGTATTTAAGGCCAGGCCATGAGGTGGTAAAAAAGGCAGGTGGACTGCATAGCTTTATGCATTGGGACAGGCCAATACTTACAGACAGCGGCGGTTTTCAGGTGTTCAGCCTCTCTGATTTGAGGGAGATAAATGAAGACGGTGTATATTTCAAGTCACACTTAGATGGATCAAGGCATTTCATAGGTCCTGAGAAGGCTATTGAAATAGAAAATGCACTGGGAGCAGACATAATCATGTGCTTTGATGAGTGTGCACCTTATCCATCCGAATGGGAATATGTAAAAAAATCATCGGACATGACTATAAAATGGGCGGCAAGATGCAAGGAAGCCAATAAGAGGCCGGATGAACAGGCTCTCTTCGGTATACTGCAGGGTGGTGTATATGAGGACATAAGAATAGAAAATGCTAAAAGAATGGTAGACATGGATTTTCCAGGATACTCCATAGGTGGATTGAGTGTGGGCGAACCAAAGGATATAATGCTGGACATAATAGAAATGATAGAAGAGTATATGCCCAGGGATAAACCACGATACCTTATGGGGGTTGGAAGTCCAGACCTACTTATAGATGGCAGTATAAGAGGAGTAGATATGTTTGACTGCGTGCTGCCTACCAGGATTGCAAGAAATGGCACTGTCCTTACCAGTCACGGTAAGCTGGTTGTTAGAAATGCTCAATATGCGGAGGACTTTGCACCCCTGGATGCTGAGTGTGACTGCTATGTATGCAAAAATTATACCCGTGCCTATATCAGGCATTTGTTTAAGGCAGGAGAAATATTGGCTGCCAGGCTGGCCACATATCACAATATATACTTTTTGATAAGATTAATGGATAAGATAAGAGATGCCATTAAAAACGATTGTTTACTGGAATTCAGGAAAGAATTCTTTGCAAAATATGGTTATGAGTTGTAAAATATAAGAGAGAAGGGAGGGATATTATGAATCAGACGATGGTCTTAATTATTGAACTGGTAGTTTTCATTGGTATATTCTATCTCCTTATAATCCTTCCTCAGCAGCGCAGGGATAAAAAGGAAAGGGAGATGCTTGCTTCACTGACACCAGGAGATGAAATCATAACAAAGAGTGGAATTTACGGCAAAATACTCAACATAAAAGATGATGTCATTACTTTGGAGGTCGGTGCTGACAGGGTTAAATTGAGAATAGCAAAGTGGGCTGTGGGTGGTATATTAAACAAAACAGCATCCAAAGAGGTCAAATCTGATAAAGAAGATAAGAAAGAGGATAACCAGTAAAGACTGCTCTGCAGTCTTTTTTCTATGGTTATATTTTTTTTATTTGATCATACTTTTTAATGTAGTAAAATGTTTGGAGGTGGAAGTATTATGGACAGAGAATGGGTGGGTTCAATAAAGAATGTCATAGAAGGTGTACTTATAGGATATGTTTTAGCTATAGTCATATTTTTGATATATGGGATAGTACTGAGTTTTACTTCTGTTTCTGAGGAAACGATGCCTTCAGTGACAAAGGTGGTATCAGGAATTACAATATTTCTATCAGGGCTTTTATCAGCACGGAAAATAAAAGGCAGAGGATGGCTTTACGGCGGACTTGCTGGATTTATATATATAATTCTTTTACTAATCCTTTCTGTTATTTTCCTGAAAGGTTTTCAATTTAATTCAAATGTTCTGCTGGATATAGCGATCGCAATTCTTATTGGAGCACTGGGCGGGATTCTGGGCATAAATATATAAAATTGTTTTCCATGTTGCTCAAGTTGTGGTATAACCCGAGTTTAACAGATAAAACCAAATAAATATAAAAATAAAGTGCTGGAAACATT